>NZ_DAIQNN010000017.1:0-30112 GCF_036788415.1 Rubrimonas sp.
TGCAACGCCTGCGTCACGGCCTGCAAGAACGAGCACGAGGTGCCCTGGGGCATCAACCGTCGCCGCGTCGTCACGATCAATGACGGCGACCCCGGCGAGCGCTCGATCTCGGTGGCCTGCATGCACTGCTCGGACGCGCCCTGCATGGCGGTGTGTCCGGTGGACTGCTTCTACGAGACGGCGGAAGGCGTGGTCCTGCACTCCAAGGACCTGTGCATCGGCTGCGGCTACTGCTTCTACGCCTGTCCCTTCGGGGCGCCGCAGTTCCCGCAGGCCGGCAATTACGGCTCGCGCGGCAAGATGGACAAGTGCACCTTCTGCGCCGGCGGCCCGGAGGAGAACCACTCCGCCGCCGAGTTCCAGAAGTACGGCCGCAACCGTCTGGCCGAGGGCAAGCTCCCGCTCTGCGCGGAGATGTGCTCGACCAAGGCGCTGCTCGCGGGCGACGGCAACACAGTGTCCGACATCTACCGCGAGCGCGTGGTCGCCCGCGGTTTCGGATCGGGCGCCTGGGGCTGGGGCTCGGCCTACGGCCAGCAGGGCATCTGACGCGCTGAGCGCGTGAGACATGAGCGCCCCGGCGGGAGACCGCCGGGGCGTTTTCTTTTGGTCGCGGGGCTCGACGCTTCTGCTATTCTGGACCTAAGGAGGTGAGCGCCGCGATGAACAGCCCCGCACCCGTCACGCGACGGCCCGCGACGTATCAGGACGTGCTGGACGCGCCGCCGCACATGGTGGCGGAACTCGTGCGCGGCGCGCTGAGCCTGCAGCCGAGGCCGAGGCCGAGACATGCGCGGGCGAGTTCCACGCTCGGCATGGACATCGGCGGAGCGTTCGATCGAGGCCGCGACGGGCCCGGCGGCTGGTGGATCCTCGACGAACCGGAACTGCATCTGGGCGAGAACGTCGTCGTCCCCGACCTTGCGGGCTGGCGGCGGGAGCGGATGCCGACGCTGCCCGAGGAGGCATTCTTCACCCTCGCCCCCGACTGGGTCTGCGAGGTCCTGTCCCCCTCCACCCGCGCGCTCGACCTCGTGGACAAACGCGCGATCTACGCCGAGGCCGGCGTCGCGCATCTGTGGCTGGTGGACCCGGACGCGCGCACGCTGGAAGTGTTCGCGCTGCGCGAGGGGGCGTGGGTGCTTAGGCTCGCCGAAGCGGGAGCGGCGGAGGTGCGGGCGGAGCCGTTCGAGGCGGTCGCCCTGCCCCTCTCGGCGCTCTGGGCCGAGTGAGCCAGCCTTGAATGCGGCGCGATAACGCGGCGCGGAAGCTTCCGTTGCGCCGCACTATCGCAGCTTAAAACGTTGAAGCGGAAAAGTCTTTCCGTCATTCTGACGAGAAGTTGCGAATCGCGACGGGCGGCATTCGCGCGCCCTCGCCAGAGACGTTGACAGGGGACGGATGACGATGACCGGGCGTGGACTTCTCGCGGCGATGGCGCTGACCGGCGCGCTCGCCTCCTGCGATCAGGCGGTCGATCTGGTCGGGAAGGCCGCCGACAAGGGCGAGAGCGACGTGCCCGAGGCGGCGCGCGCCGACAGCGATCTGACGCCCGAGACCATCGAGACGCTGCGCCTGCGCGCGCAGGGCCAGAACTTCAACTGACGATCCGATCGACGATCCCTCCGACGATCCGCGCGAGCATCAGGAGCGCACCGCGATGACCATCACCGCCACCCAATCCCCCGCGATCCGCTGGACGCTGGCCGCCCTCTGCGCGCTCGCGCTGCTGGCCGCGAGCCTCGCGCCCGCCGAGGCGCAGTCCGTCCGCCCGCCCGCAGGCGCGGTGACGAACTCGACGCCCGAAGCCGGGACGGACCCCCGCGCCTTCCCCGCAGGCGACCCCGCCGACGCGCTGGCGCGGCAGGGCGCGTCCTCCGACAGCGACCTGTGGCGCGCGGTGCGCGGGGGCGACCAGTTCGACACGCAGAAGCGCGGCGCGATGGCGGGCGGGCTGATCCAGTCCGAAGGCTCGGCGTGGCAGGAGTTCCGCGACGGGCCGCTCGCCGTGGCGGGCCTCTGGATCATGGGCGGCTCGATCGTCGCGCTGGCGGTGTTCTACTTCACCGCCGGGCCGATCAAGATGCACGGGCCGCTCGCCGGCGTGAAAATCCCCCGGCTCAGCGCAGTGGAGCGCTTCTCGCACTGGCTGATGGCCGGGCCCTTCGTTGTGCTGGCGATCACGGGGCTGGTGCTGCTCTACGGCAAGCCGTGGATCATGCCGCTGATCGGCAAGGAGGCCTTCGCCTCCTTCATGCTCTACGGCAAGATGGTCCACAATTATCTCGGCTTCGCCTTCATGCTGGGCCTTCTGATGTCGTTCCTCGTCTGGGTGCGGGTGAACCTGTTCGGGCGCGTCGAACTGCTTTGGCTGGCCAAGGGCGGCGGGGCGTTCCTGAAGAAGGGCGAGCACCTGCCGGTGCGCAAGTTCAACGCGGGCCAGAAAATCCTGTTCTGGCTGGTGATGCTGGGCGGGCTCAGCGTGTCGCTGTCGGGGATCATGCTGATCTTCCCGTTCGAATTCGCGATGTTCTCCAAGACCTTCGCGACGCTGAACATGCTCGGCCTCCCGGCGCTGGGGATCACGCTGCCCACCGACCTGTCGCCGATGGCCGAGCAGCAGCTGGCGCAGCTGTGGCATTCCTTCGTCAGCATCGTGCTGATCGCCATCGTGTTCGGCCACATCTATCTGGGCACGATCGGGATGCACCATTCCTTCGACGCGATCGGCTCGGGCTATGTCGACCGCAACTGGGCGCGCGAGCATCACAGCCTGTGGGCGGAGGAAGTCGAGACCGATCTCGCGGCCCGGCGCGCCGAGACCGCGATGGACCGGACCGCCGCAACCCCGGCGGAGTGAGGCCGACCTTGCGTCTTCCGGCCCTTGCGGCGGCCCTGACGGCCGCCGCGCTCGTCGCGGCGACCGCCTTCGCCGAGCCGCAGGGCTTCGCGCGGCTCGAAGGCCATGGCGGACCGGTGCAGTCGGTCGCGCGCAGCCCCGACGGCGCGGTCGCGCTGACCACGAGCTTCGACTACGCGGCGGGGCTGTGGAACATAGACGAGGCGCGGCTGATCCGCTGGCTCGACGGGCACGAGGCCGCTGTGACCACGGGGGCCTTCGCGCCGGACGGGTCGCGCGCGCTGACCGGCTCGGACGATTTCACGCTGATACTGTGGGATGTCGCGACTGGCGAGGCGCTGGCGCGCTTCGAAGGCCATACCGCCAAGGTCCAGCATGTCGCGGTCGCGGCGGATGGACGGATGGCGGCGTCGGCGAGCTGGGACGGGCGGATCGGGCTGTGGGACCTCGACGCCGGCGCGTCGCTGGGATTTCTGACCGGGCATCGCGGCGGGGTGAACGCGGTCGCCTTCTCCGGCGACGGGGCGACGCTGTGGTCGGCGGGCCATGACGGGACGGTGCGGCGCTGGGACGTCGCAACGCGCGCCTTCGAGGCCGTCGAGGCCGAACACGGCTTCGGGGTCAACCTGCTCACGCTCAACGAGGATGCGGGGTGGCTCGCCTATGGCGCGCTCGACGGCGGCGTGCGGGTGCTCGACCTCGCGACCGGCGCGCAGATCGCCGACATCACGGCGGGGCGGCGCCCGGCGCTCGGCCTCGCCCTCTCGCCCGACCGCACGCTGATCGCAGTCGGCGACGGCGAGGGCTACATCAACGTCGCCTCCACCGAGGACTGGCAGAGCGTGCGCGACTTCCGCGCCGTGCCGCGCGGCCCGATCTGGGCGCTCGATTTCGACGGGACCGGGCGGCGGCTGCTGGCGGGCGGGCTCGACTCCCATGTCGACATCTGGCCGATCGACGACGCGCGCTCGGCGCAGGAGGCCGATCTGCTTCGACCCTTCCAGCTCTCGGAGGGGATGTCGAATGGCGAGCGGCAATTCGTGCGCAAATGTTCGATCTGCCACAGCCTGACGCCGGATGGCGGGCGGCGCGCCGGCCCGTCCCTGCACGGCCTCTTCGGGCGACCGGCGGGGACGCTCGCGAGCTACGACTATTCCGAGGCGCTCGAACGCGCGACCATCGTCTGGACCGAGGAGACGGTGGACAAGCTGTTCGAGATCGGCCCCGACTATTACACTCCAGGCTCGAAGATGCCGATGCAGCGCATCGCCAAGCCGCAGGACCGCGCCGACCTCGTCGCCTGGCTGCGCGCCGCGACGGCAACACAGGAGTCGACCCCATGAAGGCCTTTCTCGCCGCGACCGTCACGGCGATCGTCATCGCCGTCGCCGGGCACTATTTCGTCGACCAGCTGCGCCCGAGCAGCGCCGCGGCCTACAGCTCGAACGCAGTCCGGCTCGACTGACCGGCGGGCGCGGGCGGCTCTCTTGACGCCTCGCCCCCCCGCGCGTATCAGCGCCCCCGGATGGCTGGGTAGCTCAGCTGGTTAGAGCGTACGACTCATAATCGTGAGGTCGGGGGTTCGAGTCCCCCCCCCGCCACCATCTCCCTCGCAGAGCGCCGACGCCGTGCGTGCGATCTTCGCGACACCGCGGCGCGGGCGCCGCGCCGCTTCGCCGCTGCAAGCCGCTCTTGCGCCCCGCGCGCCCGGTCGCCAACCCTTTGGCGGCGCGCGGTCGGCCTGCGCGCTCCGCCCGGGAGGCAACATGAAACTCGCGACGCTGAGAACCGACGCGCCGGAGGGGCGGCTCGTGGTCGTCTCCCGCGACCTGACGCGCTGCACCGACGCACGCCGCATCGCGCCGACGCTGCAGGCCGCGCTCGACGACTGGGCGCGCTGCGGGCCGGAACTGGCGGCGATGGCGCGCGACCTCGAGATCGGGGCCGAGCCGGTCGAGCGCTTCCACGAGCGCGACGCAGCGCCGCCGCTGCCCCGCCCCGCCCTGCGCTTCGAACTCGCCCGCGGCGCGCTGCGCCCCGGCGGTCAGGGCGCGATGACCCCGCCGCGCGCCCATCCGCCGCTCGGCGCCGGCGGGTCGCTGACGCTGCAAGTCGCGCTCGGCGCGATCTTCGCCGCGGTCCCGCACGGCGCGGATGCGCGCGCCGCGTCGGACGCTTTCGCGCTCGCGACGCTCGTCGCTTCGGCGCGCGGGGCGGAGGGCGAGTTGTTCCTGATCGGCGCGCCGGTCGCAGCGACGCCCGACATCTTCGGCGCGGACTGGGCGTCGGGCGTCCCAACGGCGGCGCGGCTCGTCGTCGACGGCGCGCCGCGCGCCTTCGCGGCGTCGCCGGACCCTTCGGCGCATCTTCGCGCCGTCGCCGCCTGCGCGGCCCGACGACCGTTCGACGCCGGCGCGCTGGTGGCGGCGACGCTCGACGCCGATGCGGGCGTGCTGCGCCCGGGGGGAACGCTGCGCGTGGAGATGCTCGACGCCGCCGGCCACAGCCTGTTCGGCGCCATCGAGCTGCGCCCGGAGGCCGCCGGCTGATCCGCGCTCAGCGCTGCGCGCGCCGCTGGACGAAAGGCGGCGGGGCTGCGGCCGCTGCACGCCGCCAATCGGCTTCGGGCTGGCGGGCGGCGCGGGCGGCGTCGATCTGCACCTCGTCGAAGCCGCAGGCGCGGGCATGGCGGAGCTGGTCGGGGATCAGCGCCCCGACCGCCCTCAGCCGACCGCTGTAGCCCAACGCGCGCAGCCGCCGCGCGAGGCTGAAGCCGCGCCCGTCGGTGAAGGCCGAAAAGCGCACGCCGATGAGCGCGATCCGCGCGAAGTCGGCGGCGATCGCGGCGGCGTCCGCATCCGGGTCGAGCAGCAGGGCGACGCCCCGCTCCCCCTCCGCCGGCCGGGCCTCGCGCCAGTCGGGCGCGTCGTCGGGCGCGAAGCCGGTCTCGTCGACGATGGGCATGGGCGGCCTCCTCAGGCGGCGTCGAGCGGCGCGGCGGCGCCGCGCGACACGACCCCGTTCTCGATGTGGATGCCGCATTCCTCGCGCCCGGCCCCACGCCAGCGCCCCGCGCGCGGATGCTCGCCCGGCGCGACCGGCGTCGTGCAGGGCGCGCAGCCGATCGAGGGAAAGCCTTCCGCCACCAGCGGGTGCGGGGGCAGGTCATGCGCAGCCATGTAGGCGCGCAGCTGACCGGCGTCCCAGTCGGCGAGCGGATTGAGCTTGACGAGGCCCTGCGCGTCGGCCTCGACGGGGCGAAGCCGGGCGCGCAGCGTGGTCTGGCCGCGCTTGCGCCCCGTGATCCAGCCCGCGAAGGGGCGCAGGGCGGCGCGCAGCGGCTCGGTCTTGCGGAGCGCGCAACAGGCGTCGTGGTCGCGCGCATGAAGACGCCCATCCGGGTCGCCGACGGCGAGCGCGCGCGGCTCCGGGCGGATCAGGCGCAGATCGCGCAGGCCGAGCATCCCGGCGAGGTCGCGCTGATAGGCGAGCGTCTCGGGAAACAGCATGCCCGTCTCGAGAAACAGCACGGGCGTCGCCGGGTCGATCTCGGCGACCATGTGCAGCAACGCCGCGGATTCCGCGCCGAAGGACGAGACGAGCGCCACAGGCTCGGGCGCGGCCAGCGCCGCGCGCAGCAGCGCAGCGCCCTCCAGCCCGTGGAGCCGCGCCGCGAGACGCTCGCGCCCGGCCTGCGCTGCGAGGTCGGGATCATGCCGCATCGCGGGCCTCCCGGTCGTAGAGCGCGGCGCGGAACGGCTCGGGGCCGAGGCGGCGATACGCCTCGACGAAGCTCTCCTCCGGCGCGCGGCGCAGCATCAGATACGCGTCGACCAGCCGCTCGACGGCGGGGCCGACCTCCTCGAAGTCGAGCCCCGGCCCCGCCCGCTCGCCCAGCGCCGCCTGCGCGCCGGCGTCGCCGCCAAGCGTGATCTGGTAGTTCTCGCGCCCCGCCTTCTCGAGCCCGAGGATGCCGACATGGCCGACATGGTGATGCCCGCAGGCGTTGATGCAGCCCGAGATCTTGATCTGGAACTGCCCGATCGCCTGCGCGCGGACCGGCTCGGCGAAGCGGCGCGCGATGTCCTGCGCCAGCGGGATGGAACGCGCCGTGGCGAGGGAGCAGAAATCCATCCCCGGGCAGGCGATGATGTCGGTGATCTGCCCGGCGTTCGCCGCGGCGAGGCCGTAGACGCGCAAGGCCCGGTGCAGCGCCGGCAGGTCGTCGAGCGCGACATGGGGCAGGATGACGTTCTGCGCATGGCTCACCCGCAGCTCGCCCCGGCTGTAGAGTTCGGCGAAATCGGCGAGGGCGCGCATCTGCGCCGCCGTCGCGTCGCCCGGCGCCTCGCCCGGCGTCTTGAGCGAGACGGTGACGAGGGCGTGGCCGGCGGCGCGATGGGGCGTCGTATTGGCCTCGACCCAGCCGCGGAAAGAGGGCTCGGCGGCCATCGCAGCCTCCAGCGTCGCGGAACGCAGGGGGCGCGCAGGCAGGTCGGGCGGCGCGAACAGCGCGGCGATGCGGGCGTATTCGGCCTCGTCGACCAGCAGCGCGCCTTCGGCGCGGAGCGTCGCGACTTCGGCCTCGACCTGCGCGCGCATCGCCGGGACGCCGATCTCGTGGACGAGGATCTTGATGCGGGCCTTGTACTTGTTGTCGCGCCGCCCGTGGAGGTTGTAGACGCGCAGGATCGCCTCAAGCCAGATCAGCAGTTCCGCGCGCGGGACGAAATCGGCCAGCACCTTGCCGATCATCGGCGTGCGCCCGAGCCCCCCGCCGACGATCACCGTGTAACCGGGCGCGCCCGACGCGTCGCGGACCAGCCGCAGACCGATGTCGTGCGCCATGGTGACGGCGCGGTCCTCCACCGCCCCGGACAACGCGATCTTGAACTTGCGCGGCAGGAAGGCGAATTCGGGATGGTCGGTCGACCATTGCCGGATCAGCTCGGCGGTGGGGCGCGGGTCCTCGATCTCGTCGGCGGAGGCCCCGGCGAAATGGTCCGCGGTGACGTTGCGGATGCAGTTGCCGCTGGTCTGGATCGCGTGCAGGCCGACCTCCGCAAGACGGTCGAGGATGTCGGGGGTCTCGGCGAGCTTGATCCAGTTGAACTGAATGTTCTGGCGCGTGGTGAAATGGCCGTAGCCGCGATCCCAGCGCTCGGCGATCTCGGCCAGCGCGCGCATCTGGGCGGAGCTCAGGACGCCATAGGGGATCGCCACGCGCAGCATGTAGGCGTGGAGTTGCAGATAGAGGCCGTTCTGCAGACGCAGCGGCTTGAACTCGTCCTCGGTCAGCGCGCCGCTCAGGCGGCGACGGACCTGATCGCGGAACGTCTCGGCGCGGGCGCGCAGGTGGGCGGCGTCGATCTCGTCATGGACATACATCAGCGGACCTCGGCGCGATCGGCGGCGGGAAGCGTGGTCGGGCCCTGCGCGCGGATCGCCTCGCGCAGGGCTTTCGGTCTGGGCGGCGGCCCCGGCTGGACTTCGACGAGATAGGGGCCGACGACCTCGCCGCTGCGCGCCTCGGCCTCGGCGAGCGCGGCGGCGGCTTCGAGCCCTGGAAAGATCGCGGCCTGCGCCAGCGCGCGGGTCCAGCCGCCGGCGCCGTCGGCCCAGACGACTTCGCCTGTGAGCAGGTCGTTGGCGGTGAGAACGACGGGGCCCCGGCTCACAGCGCGGCCTCCAGCGCCGGCAGCTCGTCCATGGCGGCCAGCGCGCCGCGTGGGGCGAGGCCGATGAAGATCACCGCCGGGCCGCGCAAGCCCGCCTCCGCCAGCGCCTGCGGCAGGCGGGCGAGCGTGGTCGCGACGATCTTCTGCTCGGCGCGCGAGGCGTTCTCGACGGCGGTGACCGGCGCATCGGGGGCGGCGCCGTGCAGCATCAGCCGGCCCTGGACGAAGCGGGCGGCGCGCAGGCCCATGTAGATAGCGGCGACGGCGCCGGGGCGGGCCAGCGCGCGCCAGTCATGCTCGGCGAAACCCTCCGCGTCGCGCCCCGTCAGAAAGCGGACCTCGCTGTTGCGCCCGCGCTGCGTGAGCGACTGGCCGAGCGCGGCGGCGGCGGCGGAGGCGGCGGTGATCCCCGGCACGATCTCGAAACCGACGCCCGCCGCCTCGAGCGCCGACAGCTCCTCGTCGAGCCGGCCGAACATGCCCGGATCGCCGGATTTCAGCCGCACCACCTGCGCCCCGGCCTGCGCCTCGGCGACGATCAGCGCGTCGATGTCGGCCTGCCGCCAGGACGGGCCGTCCGGCGTCTTGCCGACCTCGATCAGCCGCGCCTCGCGGCGGGCGAGTTCAAGAACCTCGGCGCTCACGAGGCGGTCGTGGATCACGACGTCGGCCTCGTGCAGCCGCTTGCGCGCTTTCAGCGTTAGGAGTTCCGGGTCGCCCGGCCCGGCGCCGACCAGCGCGACGAACCCGCGGCGCGGCGCGGCGGCGCCGGCGACCGCCTCGGCGAGCCAGAGGCGGGCGGCGCGGCGCAGTCCCTCCTCCCCTGCTTCGGCGAGCGCGCGCGGGCCGTCCGCCTCGTGAAAGCGCGTCCAGAAGGCGCGGCGCGGCGCGCCTGCGGGAAGCGCCTCGGCCTCGGGGCGCAGTTCGGCGGCGATCCGGGCGAGCGCGCCCAGCGACGGCGCCAGCATCGCCTCGACATCGGCCTTGATGCGGCGGGCGAGCACCGGCGCCGCGCCTTCGGTGCCGATGGCGACCGTCACCGGATCGCGGTCGACCAGCGCAGGCGTGATGAAGTCCGAGCCCTCCAGATCGTCGACGATGTTGACGAGCGCGCCGGCCTCCCGCCCGATCCGCGCGGCGCGCGCGTCCTCCGCGGCGTCGGCGTTGGCGGCGTAGAACAGCGCGGCGCACAGCGCGTCGCCCGCGGCGACCGGGCGGGGCGTGAGCAGGAGCCGGCCCTCGGCGGCCCAGCGCAGGATTTCCGGGGCGGGGTCGGACGCATAGACGGCGAGCCGCGCCTCGGTGCGCAGCAGCAACCGCAGCTTGGCGAGCGCCGTCTCGCCGCCGCCGGAGACGACCACGCGGCGGCCCCGGAGATCGCGGAAAAGCGGGAAATGGCGCATCGCTCGATCCTCCCTCGCAGCGCCCTGGCCGCACCGGCAACATAGGAAAATTTCCCTATCAATGGAATTACAGCTGACAGATAAGGAATTCTGTTCCAGTCTTCGCCACAACAAGGAACAGAATCGCCGCAGCGCCATGCAAGACGGAACGCACGCCCCGCTCGACGCGCTCGACCGGAAAATCCTCGCGGCGCTGCAGCGCGACGCGACGCGCCCGCTGGAGGCGCTGGCCGCCGAACTCGGCGCGTCCAAGACCCCGGTCTGGAACCGCATCCGCAAGCTGCGCGCCTCGGGCGCGATCCGGCGGGAAGTCGCGATTCTCGACCCCGAGGCGCTGGGGCTCGGCGCCTGCTTTTTCGTGCTGGTGCGCACCTCCGAGCACGAACCCGGCTGGCTCGAGCGCTTCACCGCCGCCGTCGCGAACATGCCGGAGATCGTCGCTGCGCACCGGCTGGCCGGCGAGATCGACTACATCCTGCAAGTCCGCGTCGCCGACGCCCGCGCCTATGACGCCTTCTACCGCCGCCTCATCGCGCAAGTGCGGATCTTCAACGTCACCTCGCTGCTCTCTATGGAGGAGATCAAGGCCGAGACGGCGCTGCCCATCCCGCCGGCGCCTGGCGCGCCATGACCCGGCTGATCCTGTTCAACAAGCCCTTCGGCGTGCTGTCGCAATTCACCGACGCAGGCGCGCCGAGCCCGCGCCCGACCCTCTCGGCCTTCATCGAAATCCCCGGCGTCTATCCGGCGGGGCGGCTCGACCGCGACAGCGAGGGGCTGCTGGCGCTGACCGACGACGGCGCGCTTCAGGCCCGCATCGCCGATCCGAAGCGCCGGACGCCCAAGACCTATCTCGCGCAGGTTGAAGGCGCGCCCGACGACGCCGCGCTCGCCCAGCTGCGGCGCGGCGTCACTCTGAAAGACGGGCCGACCCTGCCCGCCGAAGTCGAGTTGATCGAACCGCCCGATCTGTGGCCGCGCGACCCGCCGGTGCGCGCCCGCAAGACCGTTCCCGACGCATGGCTGCGCCTCACCATCCGCGAAGGCCGCAACCGGCAGGTGCGGCGCATGACCGCCGCCATCGGCTTTCCGACGCTGCGGCTGGTGCGGTGGCGGATCGGGGAGTGGACGCTCGAAGGCCTGCCGCCGGGGCGATGGCGCGACGCGCCGCTCTGACGCTCAGACCCCGCCATCCACCCAGAAATCGGGCGCGGCGCTGGCGCCCAGAACGAGATCGGCGTTCGGCAGATCATTCCCGGCCAGCTTCGCATCGGTCTCGGCCTCCGACAGGCCCAGGCCGAGCCAACGCGCGCGCAACCGCGCCTGCAGCGTCGCGCGCTCCACACGGATGGCCGCCGTCACGTCGAAGAGCGGGCGCAGATCGCGCCATGGCGCGGCGTCGAGCAGCAGGTAGTTTCCCTCGACGAGGATGACGGGCGTCTGGCGCGGGATCAGCCGCGCGCCGGCCCGCGCGATTTCGAGGCCGCGATCGAAGACGGGGACGGCGACCTCGTCCTCGGCGTTCTCGCGCAGCCGGCGCAGCGTCGCGGCGAGCCCGCCGACGTCGAAAGTGTGCGGCGCGCCCTTGCGCGCCCGCCAGCCGCGCGGGCCGAGCAGCTGGTCGTCGTAGTGGAAGCCGTCCATCGGCAGGATGGCGCAGAGATCGGGGCGGGCGGCGTTCAGCCGGGCGGCGACCGCTTCGGCCAGCGTGGACTTGCCGGCGCCCGGCGGCCCCGCCAGCGCTGCGATCAACCGGCCCTCGCCGACCCGGCGCGCGAGCGCATCGGCGAAGGCTTCGGGCGAGAGGGTCGGATCGGACATGCGGCGCAGCGCCTTCCTCGCCCGCGCGGATCGGGGCCGAGCCCGAGCATAGGCGCGTCGCCCCGCCCCCGCCAAGACCGCGCCCGCATCGCGGCCGCGTCTCGTCCAAACGTCTCGATGCGACAGCGCGTGCGTGGACAGCCGCGCCGGGCCGGGCGCAAGGTTTGCTCAAGAAACGTCCCGCGCCAAGCGCGCCGCCCCGCAGCGGACGCGCAGGCCGGCGCCGGCGGGCCGCTGCGCCGCCGGCATGGGGGAGACGACCATGAGCGACCGGCACGACCTCAGCGCGCCGCCCGACCTGTCTCACAAGCGGCAGACCGGCGCGTCCCGGCTGCAACGCCCCGAATATGTCAGCCTGATGCCGCCCTGCAACGACGCCTGCCCCGCCGGCGAGAACATCCAGGCGTGGCTGTCGCTCGCGCAGGCGGGCAAGTTCCGCGAGGCGTGGGAGCAGATCCTGCAGGACAATCCGCTGCCCGCCGTGCATGGACGCATCTGCTACCATCCCTGCGAGACCGGCTGCAACCGCGCCCAGCTCGACGGTGCGGTGAGCATCCACGCCGTCGAGCGCTTCCTCGGCGACAAGGCGCTGGCCGAGGGCTGGACGCCGGCGCCGCCGCCGTCGCGCAGCGGGCGCAAGGTTCTGGTGGTCGGCGCCGGCCCCAGCGGGCTGTCCTGCGCGCATCACCTGTCGATGCTCGGCCATGACGTCGAAATCCGCGACGCCGGCCCCGTGGCGGGCGGGATGATGCATTTCGGGATTCCCGCCTACCGGCTGCCGCGCGACGTGCTCGACGGCGAGGTGGACCGCATCCGCCGGCAGGGCGTGAAGATCACGCTGAACCACAAGGTCGACGATCTGGCGCGCGAGAAGGAAGAAGGCGGCTTCGACGCGGCCTTCGTGGCGGTCGGCGCGCATCTGTCCAAGCGCATCGAAATCCCCGGGCGCGACGCCGGCAAGCTCTACGACGCGGTCGGATTCCTGAAAGGCGTCGAGATGGGCGAGGCGCCCAAGCTGGGCCGGCGCGTGGCGATCTACGGCGGCGGCAACACGGCGATGGACGCCGCCCGCACCGCCAAGCGCCTTGGCCACGAGCCGATGATCATCTACCGCCGCGACCGCGAGCACATGCCCGCGCACGCCTTCGAGGCCGACGAGGCGATCGAGGAAGGCGTCACGATCAACTGGCTGCGCACCATCAAGTCGATGAATGAGCACGGGATGCAGGTCGAGGTGATGGAGATCGACCCCGAAACGGGCCGCCCCCGCCCCACCGGCGAGATCGAGACCATCGAGGCCGACGATCTGATCCTCGCGCTCGGGCAGGAAACCGACACGAGCTTCCTGAGCAATCTCGACGGGCTGAGCTTCACCCGCGACGGTTCGGTCGAGGTGGATGCGCGCATGATGACCGGGGCGGAGGGCGTGTTCGCGGGCGGCGACATGGTGCCGTCCGACCGCACCGCGACCATCGGGGTCGGGCACGGCAAGAAGGCCGCGCGCGCCATCGACGCCTGGCTGCGCGGCGAAGCGCCGGCGCGCAAGCGCAAGGCGGAACTCGCGAGTTTCGACAAGCTGCATCTGTGGTTCTACACCGACGTCGCTCAGCGCCCGCAGGACCATCTGCCGATGCAGCGCCGCCAGAGCAGCTTCGAGGAGGTGGTCAAGGGCCTGTCCGACGCCGAAGCCGCCTATGAGGCCAAGCGCTGCCTGTCCTGCGGCAACTGCTTCGAATGCGACGGCTGTCTCGGCGCCTGTCCGGAGGACGCCATCGCGAGCCTCGGGCCGGGCGAGGGCTACAAGGTGAATTTCGACCTCTGCACGGGGTGCGCGATCTGCTTCGAGCAATGCCCCTGCCACGCGATAAAGATGATCCCCGAGCCGAGTCCCGGCGCCGCCGGCTGACCGGCGCGCCCATTTTCCCGCCCTCAGCGGAGACAGCACGACATGCTCGACGCCAGCGCCGCCGCCAGCGAAGCGAAGACCGAAACCGTCTGGGCGACCATGGACGGCAACGAAGCCGCCGCGAACGTCGCCTACAAGCTGAACGAAGTCTGCGCGATCTATCCGATCACCCCATCCTCGACCATGGCCGAGCTTTGCGACCAGTGGGCGAGCGAGGGGCGCAAGAACCTGTGGGGCGGCGTGCCGCTGGTGGCGCAGCTCCAGAGCGAGGGCGGCGCCGCGGGGGCGCTGCACGGCGCGTTGCAGGCGGGCGCGCTGAGCGCGACCTTCACAGCCTCGCAGGGGCTCATGCTGATGATCCCCAACATGTACAAGATCGCGGGCGAGCTGACGCCGACGGTTTTCCACGTCACCGCGCGCACGCTGGCCACGCACGCCCTGTCGATCTTCGGCGACCATGCCGACGTGATGGCGGTGCGCGGGACGGGTTTCGCGATGCTGTCGGCGGCCTCGGTGCAGGAGGCGCACGACATGGCGCTGATCGCGCAGGCCGCGACGCTCGAGAGCCGCGTGCCCTTCATCGAGTTCTTCGACGGCTTCCGCACCTCGCACGAAGTCTCCAAGCTCGCGATGATCCCCGACGCCGTGCTGCGCGCGATGATCGACGACGATCTGGTGCTCGCGCATCGCGCCCGCGCCCTCAGCCCCGACGCGCCGGTGATCCGCGGCACGGCGCAGAACCCCGACGTGTTCTTCCAGGCGCGCGAGGCGTGCAACGTCTACTATCAGCGCGTCCCCGGCATCGTCGAAGCGGCGATGGAGAAGTTCGCCGGGATGACTGGGCGCGCCTATCGCCTGTTCGACTATCACGGCGCGCCGGACGCCGAGACGGTGATGATCATCATGGGCTCCGGCGCCGACGCCGCGCGCGAGACGGTGGACCACCTCAACGCCCATGGCGCCAGGCTCGGCGTACTGAACGTGCGGCTCTACCGCCCCTTCTCGGTGGAGCATTTCCTCGAGGCGCTGCCGGCCACCACCCGCGCCGTCGTGGCGATGGACCGCTGCAAGGAGCCGGGCGCGCCGGGCGAGCCGCTGTTCATGGACGTCTCGACGGCGCTCTACGAGGCGGCGGGGCGCGGTACGCTTCCGATGGCCGCGCCGCCGCGGCTGATCGGCGGGCGCTACGGCCTTTCATCCAAGGAATTCACCCCGGCGATGGTCAAGGCCGCTTTCGAGGAGGCCGCCAAGCCCGCGCCCCGGATGCGCTTCACCGTCGGCATCGAGGACGACGTCACCCATCTGAGCCTGACCGTCGACCCCGATTTCGACATCGAGCCCGACGACACGATCCGCGCGATGTTCTACGGCCTCGGGGCCGACGGCACGGTCGGCGCGAACAAGAACACGATCAAGATCATCGGCGCCATGCCCGAGTTTTTCGCCCAGGGCTATTTCGTCTACGACAGCAAGAAGTCGGGCTCGCAGACCGTCAGCCATGTGCGTTTCGGGCGGGCGCCGATCCGGTCGAGCTATCTGATCCGCAAGGCGAATTTCGTCGGCGTGCATCAATGGAGCTTCGTGCCGCGCGTCGATTTCCTCGGCGCCGCCGCCCCCGGCGCGACCGTGCTGATCGACTGCCCGCTGCCGCCCGAAAGGGTGTGGGACGCCCTGCCCCGGCCCGTGCAGGCGCGGCTGATCGAACTCGGCGCGAAGCTGCATGTGATCGACGCGGCGACTGTGGCGCGCGAGGCGGGCATGGGCCGGCGCACCAACACCATCATGCAGACCTGCTTCTTCGCGATCTCGGGCGTGATTGAGCGCGACCGCGCCATCGCCGCGATCAAGAAATCCATCGAGAAGACCTATGCGAAGAAGGGCGCGGAGGTGGTCGCGAAGAACTTCGCCGCCGTCGACGCGACGCTCGCCCATCTGTCGGAAATCCCGATCCCGAAAGCCGCCACCAGCGCCGCCGAGCGCCCGCCCGTGGTGCCCTCCGAGGCGCCCGCCTTCGTGCGCGAGGTGACGGCGGAGATGATGGCCGGGCGCGGCGACGCGCTGCCGGTCAGCGCCATGCCGGTCGACGGGACGTTCCCGACCGGCACGACGCGATGGGAGAAGCGCAACGTCTCAGACATCATCCCGATCTGGGACCCCGAAACCTGCATCCAGTGCGGCAATTGCAGCTTCGTCTGCCCCCATTCGGTGATCCGCGCGCGGCTTTACGACAAGTCGCGGCTGGAGGGGGCGCCGGAGAGCTTCCGCTCCGCCCCCATCGACGCCCGCGGCTTCCCCGACACGCGCTACACGCTTCAGGTCTACGCCGAGGACTGCACCGGCTGCGGCCTCTGCGTCGAGGCCTGCCCGGCGAAGAACCGCGAAGTCGCGGGGCGCAAGGCGATCAATCTCGACCGGAAGGCCCCGGTTCTGGAAGCGGAGCGCGAGAACATCCGCTTCTTCGAGACGCTGCCGGTCAACGAGCGCCGCCATGTCGATTTCTCGACTGTGCGCGGGGTGCAGTTCCTCGAGCCGCTCTTCGAGTTCCCCGGCGCCTGCGCGGGCTGCGGCGAGACGCCTTATGTGAAGGCCGTGTCGCAGCTTTTCGGCGACCGGCTGCTGGTGGCCAATGCGACGGGCTGCTCCTCGATCTATGGCGGCAACCTGCCCACCACGCCCTGGACCAAGGACGCCGAAGGGCGCGGCCCGGCCTGGGCGAATTCGCTGTTCGAGGACAATGCGGAGTTCGGGCTGGGAATGCGGCTCGCCGACGATCAGGCGGTCGCCGAGGCGCACCGGCTGCTGATCGCGCTGGCCCCGCAGATCGGCCACGACCTCGTCGGCGATCTGATCGAGGCCGAGCAGAAGACCGAGACCCAGATCGCCGCCCAGCGCCAGCGGGTCGAGGTGCTGCGCCAGAAGCTCGCCGGGCTGGAGGGCGACGCGGTGCGCCATCTGCGCACGCTGGCCGAGCGGCTGGTGCGGCGCAGCGTGTGGATCATGGGCGGCGACGGCTGGGCCTACGACATCGGCTCGGCGGGGGTGGACCACGTGCTGGCGTCGGGGCGCAACGTCAACATCCTGATCATGGACACCGAAGTCTATTCCAACACCGGCGGGCAGGCGTCGAAATCCACCCCGATCGGGGCGGTGGCGAAATTCGCCAATGGCGGCAAGCATGTCGGCAAGAAAGACCTCGCCATGCAGGCGATCAGCTACGGCAATGTCTACGTCGCGCGGATCGCCTTCGGGGCCAATCCGCAGCAGGCGCTGCTCGCGATGCGCGAGGCGGAGGCCTATGAGGGGACGTCGATCATCCTCGCCTACAGTCACTGCATCGCGCATGGCATCGACATGACCAAGGGCCTCGACCAGCAGAGCCGCGCCGTGCAGAGCGGCTACTGGCCGCTGATGCGCTTCAACCCCGCGATCCGCGACGGCGACGGCAACCCCTTCTCGCTCGACTGCCCGCGCCCCAGCATCAAGCTCAAGGAGTTCACCGAGAACGAGCTGCGCTACCGGATGCTGCGCATGACCAACCCCACCGAGGCCGAGGGGCTGATGGCGCAGGCGCAGGCGGCGGTGGACGCGCGCTGGAAAGTCTATGAGGAAATGGCGGCGCAGGCGGCGGCGGGCGGCCCGGTCGCGGCGCGGGGCTGACGGCGATGGACCTGACGACCGAGTATCTGGGCCTGCGCCTCGCCCATCCCGCCATCGCCTCCGCCGGGCCCCATTCGGCGAGCTTCGACGGCATCCGGCGGCTGGAAGACGGCGGCGCGGCCGCTGTCGTCACCGCCTCGCTCTTCGAGGAGCAGTTGCTGCGCGAGAACGCCGCGCTCGACCACGCCTTCGAGAGCACGGAGGAGAGCTTCGGCGAGGCGACGAGCTATTTCCCTGACCTCGGCGAGCGCCGCATCGGCCCGGAGGCGCATCTGGAGCTGATCCGCCGCGCCTCCGAGGCTTGCGCGATCCCGGTGATCGGCAGTCTCAACGGCGTGACGACGCAGGGCTGGACAGAGCATGCGCGGCTGTTCGAGCAGGCGGGCGCCGCGGCGCTGGAGCTCAACATCTTCCACATCCCCGCCGACCTCGCGACCACTGGGCGCGAGGTGGAGGACCGCTACGTCGAGACCGTGCGCGCCGTCGCCGCCGCCGTGGCGATCCCGGTCGCGATCAAGCTCAGCCCGTTCTTCTCGGCGACGGGCGAGATGGCGCGGCGCTTCGCGGAGGCCGGGGCGGCGGGGCTGGTGCTGTTCAACCGCTTCTATCAGCCCGATTTCGACCTCGACGCGCTGGAGGTGGCGCCGCGGATCGAGCTGTCGGCGGCCTCGGAGATCCGCCTGCCGCTGCTCTGGATCGCGATCCTGCACGGGCGGCTCGCAGGATGCTCGCTGGCCGCGACGCGGGGCGTCCAGACGTCGGACGAGGTGGTGAAGTACCTGCTCGCCGGGGCCGACGCGGTGATGAGCACCTCGGCGGCGCTGCGCCATGGCCCCGGCCATTTCGCCGTGCTGCGCGACGGGTTGCGGGACTGGATGCAGGCCAAGGGCTATTCCTCGGTCGCGCAGATGAAGGGCGCGATGAGCCAGCGCAACGTCGCCGATCCCGACGCTTTCGAGCGCGCCAACTATCTGCGCGTCCTCGATGCGTGGCCGCGCGACCGCGCGCTCTGACGGCGCATCCCGCGCAGACGAAGCCCCGGCGCCGCGAGACGCCGGGGCTTTTTCCTTTCGGCGCCCGGCGCTTCGCGGCGCCGGGCGGGAACCTCAGACGAAGAGCAGGCCGATGATGCCGACGAAGGTCAGATAGTAGATCGTCGGGATCACCGTCTTGGACAGCACCGCGCCCTCGCGTCCGAGAAAGCCGACCGTCGCCGCCGCCGCCACGACATTGTGGATGGCGATCATGTTGCCCGCCGCAGCGCCCACCGCCTGAAGCGCGATGAACAGCGAGGTGGAGTTGCCGAGTTGTTCGGCGACCCCGTACTGGAACTGGCTCAGCATCATGTTGCTGACGGTGTTCGAGCCGGCGATGAATGCCCCCAGCGCGCCCGCAGTCGCGGTGAAGAATGGATAGATGTCGCCGACCGTCGCCGCCAGCCAGGTCGACATGGCGATCGGCATGCTCGGCAGTTCGGCGGTGTTGACGCCCGAATTGATCAGGATGCGCACCATCGGGATGGTGAAGGCCAGCACGAACCCCGCGCCGATTAGCAGCTTGCCCGACTCGCCTATCGCTTCGACGAACTGCCCCGGCTTCATCCGGTGGAGCAGCACCGTGACCAGCGCGACGAACACCAGAATGCCGCCCGGCAGGTAGAGCGGCTGGATGCTCGCCGAGATCCCGGCCTCGCCGAAAATGTTGCTCATCCCGAAGGACCAGGACGTCAGCGCGCTCTTGAAATCGGTCCAGACGCGGCTGAGCACCAGAATGCCTGCGACCAGCAGATAGGGCGCCCACGCCATGGTCGCCGTGATCGGCGCCTTGTCGGTCAGCTTCTCCAGCTTGATCTCGAGATCGCCGATCCATTCCGACGGCCATTGCTCTGGCGGCGCGAAATCCCAGTTGTCCTTGGGGATCAGGAAACCCTTGCGGGCCGCCGTCACCACGACGCCGAGCGCGATCAGCGAACCGATCAACGACGGGAATTCCGGCCCGAGGAACACGCCCGCGAGCACATAGGGGACGGAGAAGGACACGGCGGCGAACAGCGCGAAGGGGATGATCGACAGCCCCTCGGTCCAGGAGCGGTTGGACCCGAAGAAACGCGTGATCATCATCACCATGAGGATCGGCATGAACAGCCCGACCGTGCCGTGGATCATCGCCACATCCGACGTCACGGCGGCGTAGAACGCCTCCCAGCTCGACCCCTGCGCTTCGAGCTGCGCGGTCACGGCGACCTTGTCGAGGCCGCCGGTCACGCCGATCACGATGGGCGTGCCGACCGCGCCGAAGGAGACCGGCGTGCTCTGCACCATCATCCCCACGACCACCGCCGCCATCGCTGGAAAGCCCAGCGCCACCAGAAGCGGCGCCACGATCGCCGCCGGCGTGCCGAAGCCCGACGCGCCCTCGATGAACGAGCCGAACAGCCAGCCGATGATGATCATCTGCACCCGCCGGTCCGGGCTGATCTGCGCGAAGCCGGCGCGGATCGTCTTGATCGCCCCGCTGTGCTTGAGCGTGTTGAGGAGCAGGATCGCGCCGAAGATGATCCATAGCACCGAGACGGTGATGATCAGCCCCTGCACGGTCGAGGCGGCGACGCGGGCGAACGGCACCCCCCAGAACAGCAGCGCGATCAGCGCCGCCGTCGCATAGACCACCGGCATCGCCGTGCGCGCCGGCCATCTCAAGCCGACCAGCAGCACGCCGGCCAGCGCGATCGGCGTGAAGCCGAGCAACGCCTGAATCCACAAGGCCATGTTTTCGTTTCCCCCTTCCGTGTATTTATCTTTCGATCATCTCGAAGGAGGCCCGGCGATCAATGTGGCCTTTACGCGCGAGACTAAAGTCTCGGCGATCGAAAATCCTATTCTACATGAATTCGCGCCGGATTCCGCGCCGTCAGTCGCCCTGCGCGACGCTGCGCGCGATGCGCGTCGCCCGCCGCGCCCTCCAGCCCGGCAGGAACACCAGCACGACCGACAGCGCCAGCAGCGCCATGGTCATCGGGCGTTCGAGGATGAAGCCGAAACCGTCATAGAGCTGCATCGCGCGGGCGAAGTTGTCCTCCAGCATGCGGCCGAGGATGAACCCGATCAGAAGCGGCGCCAGCGGATAATCTGCGAATTTCAACGCTGTCGCCGCCAGACCCAACCCGACGAGGATCAGAAGTTCGGTCGAATTGTTTTGACCTATATAGCTGCCCATAAGAGTGAAGAACAGGATGAACGGAATCAGATAGGCGCGCGGCACGGCGAGCAGCTTGGCGATATAGGGGATCAGCGGCAGGTTCAGCGCCAGCAGAACCAGATTGCCCAGATACATCGAGATGATGACCGACCAGAATATGTCGGGCTCGTCGAGCATCAGCCGCGGCCCCGGCGAGACGTTGAGCGAGATCAGCGCGCCGAGCAGGATCGCAGTCGTCCCCGAGCCGGGAATGCCGAGGGTCAGCAACGGCACGAAGCTGCCCGAGCAGGCCGCGTTGTTGGCGGCCTCGGGCGCCGCCAGCCCCTTCAGCGAGCCCTTGCCGAACTGCTCTTGCTCCTCCTTGGTGGCGAGGTTGCGCTCGACCGCATAGCCGAGGAAGGAGGCGATGGTGGCCCCCGCGCCCGGCAGCACGCCGATGAAGAAGCCCTGCAGCGACTGCCGCCCGATCACCGGCGCGATGGTGCGCGCCTCCTCGCGGCTGATGCGAAGGTCCTTGATCTCGCCCGCATCCGACCCGTCGGCGGATTTCGAACGGCGCGGGTCGAGCACGAGGAACAGCGCCTCGGGCAGCGCGAACATCGCCATCGCCAGCGTGATGAAGCTGAAGCCAGATTGCAGGTCCTGAAACCCCATGGTGAAGCGCGGCGCATTGAACAGCGCCGCCTCGCCCACCGTCGCCATGATGAGCCCCAGAATGGTCATCATCGCGGCCTTGGCGACGTTGCCCGAGCCCGCGAAAGCGGCGATGGCCGAAAGCCCCAGCAGCATCAGCGCGAAATACTCGGCGGAGTGGAACAGCAACGCGACCGTCGCCAGCGCCGGGGCGAAGGCCATCAGCAGGATCGCGCCGATGGTGCCGCCCGAGAAAGAGGAGATGGCCGCGACCGTCAGCGCCTTGCCCGCCTGGCCCGACCGCGCCAGCGGATAGCCGTCGAACGAAGTGGCCACCGTCGAGGCGACGCCGGGCGCGTTGATGAGGATCGAGGAGGTCGAGCCGCCGAAGATCGCGCCGTAATAGACGCCGGCCAGCAGGATCAGCGCCGAGGAGGGGTCGCCGATGGTGATGGCGATGGGGATCATGATGGCGATGATCGACATCGGGCCGAGGCCGGGCAGCATTCCGATCAGCGTGCCGATGATGCAACCCGCCGTCACCATGATCAGGTTCTGCAGCGACAGAGCCGCGCCGAGCCCTTCGAGCATGCCCTCCAGCATCTCGCGCCCCCCTTAGAGGAAATTCGGCAGCGGACGCAGGAAGATGCCGAGCACCTCCTGCACCAGCCACCAGATCGAACCCGACGCGAAAGCCGCGACCGGGACGAGCACGTGCAGCTTGCGCTCGCCCAGCACCCAGCCGCCGAGCGCCAGAAAGACGGTGGTCGAGAGCAGGAAGCCCGCAGGCTGCAGCAGCAGCGCGTAGCCGACCATCATCGCGATCAGCGCCCCCGCCTGACCGAGATTGTACTGGCCAAGGCGGCGATAGTCGATCTCGCCCTCCTTCGGGCCTTCGGGGGCCTTCTGGAACACGAGGATGAACAGCGCGCAGGCCGCGCCGGCGATCGAGAGCACCTTGGGAAAGCTGCTCGGCCATACCGGGTTGCGCCGCATGAAGGGCGGAAGCGAGCCGTCCATGGTGAACCACGCCGCGTAGCCATAGGCGACGCAAATGCCGAGCAGGATCAGCGCGATCCAGCGGTCGAGCGCCATCTGCCCCTCCGTCGCTGCGGGTGATCGAGGAGGCGGCGGAGCGAGGCGCTCCCGCCCCGCCGCGTCCGGCTCAGAGGAAGCCGAGGCCGACCATCAGCGCCTTCATCTCCGCTTCCTGCTTTTCAAGGAAGGCGGTGAAGGCGGGGCCGTCATTGTGGATGTTCACCCAGCCGTTGCGCGCGCGAACGGCCTCCCATTCCGGCGTCGCCATCATCGCGGAGAGCGCTTCGCGGAACGCCGCGAGCTTCTCCTCGGGCAGGCCGGGCGCCGCGAAGAAGCCGCGCCAGTTGATGAACTCCATCGGCGCGCCCTGCTCGGCGAAGGTCGGCAGCGCGGGATAGTCGGCCATGCGCTCGGCGGCGGTGATGCCGATGATGCGCACTTCGCCGGCCTTCTCCATCTCGATGGCCTCGGAGATGCCGGTCGACAGCGCCTGGATCTCGCCCGACAGCAGCGCCGCCATCGCCGGCCCACCCGTGTCGTAGGGGATGTACTTGACCGCAAGCGGGTCGAGGCCGGCCGCCTGAAGAACCAGCGAGACGACGAGATGGTCCATGCCGCCCGGCACCGAGCCGCCGCCCACGGCGAAGCTGTTGGGGTTCTCCTTGTAGCGCGCAATGAAGCTCGGGAAGTCCTCGATCGGACTGTCCTTGCCGACCACGAAGGCCGCGTAGTCGCCGACCACGCCGGCGACGTTGGTCAGGTCGCGGAAGGTCTGGCTGACTTCGCCGTTCAGGCCGCGGATGATCATCGGGGTCGAGTTGATCATCAGCGTGTCGTAATTCGACCGGGCGTTGTCGATGAGATAGGTCATCGCCTTGCCGCCGCCGCCGCCCGACATGTTCTCGAAGGAGGCGTTTCCAGCGATACCCGCCGCGGTCAGCGCCTCCCCGACGCCGCGCGCGGTGCCGTCCCAGCCGCCGCCGGCGCCGCCGGGGATGAGGAAATGAACCTTGTCGAGCATCTGCCCGGCGGAAGCCGGCGCGCCGGCCAGCGCGGCCGCGGCGAGCGCCGCGGCGCAGAGGGCGCGGCGGGTGAAGGTGAGGGTCATGTCGATTTCTCCCTTGTCGTCAGATCGTTGTTCTGATTCGGACCGATCTGCGCAGTCCCTAGGAAATACCCTTGCACGGCGCGCCGCCTGCGAAAAGTCTTTCGCGTCAATCGAGCCCGAGCACGTCGAGCATGTCGTAGCGCCCCGGCGCCCGCCCCTGCGCCCAGAGCGCCGCCTTGACGGCCCCGCGGGCGAACAGCGCGCGGTCGGTCGCGACATGGCGCAGGGCGATCCGCTCGCCTTCCGCGGCGAAGATCACCTCATGCTCGCCGACGACGTCGCCGCCGCGCAGGGAGGCGAAGCCGATGGCGCCCGGGCCGCGCGCCCCCGTATGGCCGTCGCGCCCGCGCTCGGAGACCTGAGCGAGATCGACGCCGCGCCCCTGCGCCGCCGCTTCGCCCAGCATCAGCGCCGTGCCCGAGGGCGCGTCGACCTTGTGGCGATGGTGCATCTCCACGATCTCGACGTCCCATGCCGCATCCAGCGTCGCCGCCGCCTTGCGGGTCAGCGCCGCCAGCAGGTTGACGCCGAGCGACATGTTGCCAGCCTGCACGATCACGGCGTGCCGCGCGCAGGCGTCGAGCCGGGCGTGGTCCGCAGCGCTCAGCCCCGTGGTCCCGATCACATGCGCCAGCCGCGCCTGCGCGGCGAGTTCGGCGTGCTCCAGCGTCGCCTGCGGCGCGGTGAAGTCGAGCACCGCCTGCGCCCCGGCGAAAAGCGGCAGCGGATCGTCCGACACCTCCAGCCCGAAAGGGCGCCCCGCCCCCAGCATCTCGCCGAGGTCGCGCCCGATCCAGTCATGGCCGGGCCGCTCGGTCGCGCCCGACAGCATGACCCCGTCGGCGTCGATCACCGCCTGACACAAGAGCCGCCCCATCCGCCCGGAGCAGCCGGTGACGACGACATGGACGGTCTGGGGCGCGGGGCGGTCGGGCATGGGCGGGCTCCTGAGGCGCGGTTGGCCTCGCCGTCATCGCATCGCGGGCGGGATCAATCCAGACCCAGCACGTCCTTGGCGTGCGCCACCGCCTCGGGGCCGATCACGTCGGCGAGATCGGCCTCGGAGGTCTCGATCGCTCGGAACGCCTCGCGCACGCCCTCCGTCTCGAGGCTCCGCTCGACGATCAGCAGCGTGTTGGGGCGGCGCCCCTCGCACAGCTCGACCGCATAGGCGAGCTCGTCGCGCGCCGCCGGCAGCGCCGCCTCCAGCGACGGCGCGCCCCATTCCGCGACGAAATGCGCCGCGAGCCGCATCGCCGCCTGATCGAGTTCCGCCTGGGTGACGTTGGCGACCGCCACGAAAGTCGTGCGTCCGAAGCTTTCGAGCCCCAGCCAGCCATTGGCGAAGGCCTGCCGCGTCTTGCCGCCGAGCTGCTCAGGCGCGATATCGGAGAATGCGAAGGCCCCCGATACTGCCAGTTCGCCGGGTTCCGCGGCGACCTCGAACACGTTGAGGTCGCTTTCGTCGAAGCGGATCGCGCGCGGGGCCTTCATCGCGCGCCCTCCCATCGAGACATCCCCGCCTGCGCGAACTCCGCCGGCGGCCATGGCGTCGGCTGCGCAAGCGCGGCGTCGAGCGGGAAGACGCGTGCGGCGTCGCCCGCGCGCAGCGTCGCCGATCCGTCCTCGGCGAGGCCCAGGAGCCGCCCCTGCAGCGCCGCGCCGGCGATCTCGAAGGCGGCGTCCTCCGAGCGCCCGGCAGCGCGGTTCAGCCAGGCGTCGAACACCGGGCGGGGCCCGTCCGTCTCCCAGCGGTGCAGCCAGGTGAGGAAGTGGCGGGACCAGCTCTCGATGATCTGCGCCGCCGTCAGGTCGCCGCAGCCCTCCTCGGACAACGCCGTGAAGCGCGGCGCCGCGCCGGGGGCGAGGCCTCGGGGAAAGCGCAGCGACAACGCGACGCCGGTCGCCAGCCAGTCGGGGACCTCGTCTGCGGCGCAGGGCGCGAGCAGCGTGCGGACATGGCCGGCGAGCGCGCCGTTGACCATGACGCCGTCGGGCCAGAGATGCATCATCCCGGTTTTCTCGGGCCCGAGCGCGCCCAGCGCATCGTTGAGGCCGACCGCCGTGACGAAATGCATGCCGAGCGACGGCGCGCGCGGCACGTCCGGCGCCAGCACGACTGCGACGCGAAGCAGATCGGGCTCCGCGGTCCAGAACACCGCTCCCGAGTCCTCCCCAGCGCGCGCCGCCTCGACGGCGGCGTCGAACGGGTCGAGCCCCGGCGCGACGATCCGTCCGCTCAGCAGCGGCGGAAAGGATGGCGCCTCCAGATCGAACCGCGCCGAGAGCGCCCCGCCCATCCTCAGGCCCGCCCCGCGACCGCCCGACCGACTTCCGGCGAGGCCATCACCAGCTTCGCGATGTCGCGGAAGCGCCGCGCCTGCGGGCTGTCGGGCCGGCTCGCCACGATCGGCGCGCCGCTGTCGGACAGCTCGCGGATCGCGATGTCGAGCGGGATTTCGCCGAGGAAGGGCAGGCCCAGCCGCTCGGCCTCGCGCCGCGCGCCGCCATGGCCGAAGATCTGGGTCTCGTGGCTGCAATTGGGGCAGATGAACGTGCTCATGTTCTCGATCATGCCGATCACCGGCGTGTTCATCTTGCGGAACATGTCGAGCGCCTTCTTGGCGTCGAGCAGCGCGATGTCCTGCGGCGTCGAGACCACGATCGCGCCGGTGACGTTCACCTTCTGGCTGAGGGTGAGCTGCACGTCGCCGGTGCCGGGCGGCAGGTCGACGATCAGATAGTCGAGCGTGCCCCACGCCACCTGATGCAGCATCTGGGTCAGCGCCGACATCAGCATCGGGCCGCGCCAGACGACCGATTCCTCCTCGCCGACCATGAAACCCATCGACATCACGGTGACGCCGTAATTGCGCAGCGGCAGGATGGTCTTGCCGTCCGGCGTCGAGGGCCGCCCGGTCACGCCCAGCATGCGCGGCTGCGAGGGGCCGTACACGTCGGCGTCGAGCAGCCCGACGCGGGCGCCCTCCGCGGCCAGCGACAATGCGAGATTGCACGAGACGGTCGACTTGCCGACGCCGCCCTTGCCCGAGGCGACGGCGATGATGTGCTTCACCCCCTCGATCCGCCCGTCATTGGGCGGCGGCGCGACCGGCGCGAGCGGCTTGTCGCCGGCCTTGGCGCGGGGCGAGACGCCCAGATCGGGCGGCGGGCCGGCGGGCGCGGCCTTCGGCGCGCTCCCCGGCGTCGCGCTGTGGGCGGTCAGCACTACGGTCGCGCTCTCGACCCCCGGCACGCCGCGCGCCGCCGCTTCGGCGGCCTTGCGCAGCGGCTCGAGCGCGGCGCCGCGCGCTGGGTCGACTTCGATGGAGAAGCCGACCGCCGAGCCGGTCACCGCCAGACCCTGCACCATGCCGGCGCTGACGATGTCGGCGCCCTTGGCCGGGTCGACGACGTTGCGCAGCGCCGCCATCACCTG
The DNA here is from genome assembly GCF_036788415.1 of Rubrimonas sp. Taxonomy (NCBI): domain Bacteria; kingdom Pseudomonadati; phylum Pseudomonadota; class Alphaproteobacteria; order Rhodobacterales; family Paracoccaceae; genus Rubrimonas; species Rubrimonas sp. The sequence continues at coordinate 26,742 of NZ_DAIQNN010000017.1, forward strand.
CTCGCGATCGACGCTCATGCGTCCTCCGCCAGCGCGATCTCGCCGTCGATCACATGCTCGAGCCCGATCTCGGGAGCGGTGAGCACGACCTTCACCGCGACGGCGCCGGAGGTCTTGCCGCTGGCGCGCACCGCCTCCTCGATCGCCTGTTGCGACGTGACGCCGACGCGCTTGAGATATTTCCGCAGGCTCATGTTGAACCCGTCTCCGCTGGCCTCGCTCATGGCGCGCATTCCCTTCGTGAAGCGTTGTCTCGCACAACCCGCGCACCGAGTCGTAGCGGAGCTTTCGCGCGCTTTCCATCCCCGCCGCGCCGGGTCGCATGGCGGGTCGCATGGCGGGCGGGCGGGTTGCATTCGGGGCGAGCCGGCGGGATGCTGACGCGCGGGTAGCGGGGAGGCGCGCCGATGGTGGTGATCCGGGTCGATTTCGCGCGCGCGCGCCTCGCCGACGCGGGCCGTTCGGAATCCTTCGAGAACCAGATCGCGGCGCTGCGCGAGGCGCGGGTCTGGTCTGCGTCGGGCTTCTCGGATCGGCCGCGCTACGGCCCGGCGACGATCGAGCGGCTGGTCTGGGCGCTCGCAGGGCGCGGCCCCGACTTGCGCGACGCGGTGTTCCAGCTGACGCAGCTGCTCGCCGCCGCAGGCGCGCTGGCGCAAACCGGACGGGGTCGCGGGAGCGCGCTCTCGGTCCTGCTGCTGATCGAGGGGCCGGCGCGGGCGGGCGTCCTCGCCGCTGGGCTCGCGCGCGCCTTCGCGGGCCGGGCCGGCCTGCTGCGGCGGGCCGAAGAAGGCGGGCTCGAACTGCCGGAGGCCGGCGGCGGGTCCTATCGCATCGCCGAAGCGCGCCTGCCGATGCTGTTCGCGCTGCTCGAATTCGCGATCGGCCTCGAAGTCGAAGGCGAGGCGGCGGCTGAGCGCGACGCGGCGCTGGCGCAGGCCGAGCGCGCCGGGGCCGAACGGGCGGGGCGGGTCGCGGCGAGCAACCGGCTGGCGGCGGCCCTGTCGCGCCATCTCGACGGCGCGCTGCGCGGGCGGGCCGCCCGCGACCGGCTGACCGCCATCGCGCGCTTTCTCGACGCCCGAGCGGAAGTCGATACGCCGGGCGCGCCGCCTTGCTGGCGCATCGACGACGAGGCGACGCTCGCCTTCTGGGAGGCGCAGGCGGGGGCGGCGGAGAGCGGCGGCGAGGCGCGGCTGTTCCGCACGGCCCATCGCGGATTCGCGGCGCTGTCGATGGCGCTGCGCGAGGGCGAGGCGTGGCGGGGGCTGCATCGCGACCGCGGCCATCTAGACGCGCCCGACGCGCTCGAAGTCGCCGAAGGCGCGGGCGGCGACGCGACGCCCGACGCGGACGGGCCGCTCGCCCGGCTGACGGAGCCGCCGCTCGACCGGGTGAAGCTGCTCAACCGCGCCGAGCGCGAAGGGCTCGACGTGGTCGACGCGCTGTGGCGGATCGCGCCGCATCTGCCGCTCTCCGCGCTGCGGACGGCGGCGATGGGCGCCGCGCAGAACGCCGTCGTCAACGCGCAGCGTTTCGGGCGGCCGGTCGCGCCGTTGCTGCGACTCGACCCCGCGCAGGCGCCCTCGCCCTACGCCGCGCAGCTCGACGCGTGGCGGGCGCTGGCGGCGCATCTGCTGCAGGCGCGGCTCGCGGCGGCGCATGTGGTGGCGACGCAGGCGGACGTCGCGCCGCCGGCGATGGCGGAGGAGGCGCGCCGGGCCTTCCGCAGCTTCCGCCGCGCCGGATTCGCCGAGGCGCTCGAGGATCCGGACCTCGGCGAGGCGTTCGGCGACGCGATTGCGCCCCTGGCCCGGCTATCGTCTCTGGTCGAGAGCCTGCTCGACGCGGCGCCGCCCGACGCGGACGCGCAATTCGCCGCCGACGCGCCGCGCTTCGAGGCGGGCTTCCGGGCGATCCATGGCCCACAGGAGCGAGTTGATGCTGATCGGCAAACCTGACGACGCCGCGCGCGGGGCCCTGCTCGATCGCGCGGAGGCCTTCGACGCGGCGCTCGCCGCGACGACCGAGGCCGCGCGCACCGAAGATCGCGGCGAGGATCGCGCCGAGGACGCGCCGCCTGCGGCCTCGCCCGCCGACATCTGGCGGGCCGCCGCGACCGGAGACCCGGCCTCGCTGCGCCGCGTTCTGGAGGCCGGTCGGGCGCGCCCGGCCGTGGCCGCCGCCTTCGCCCGCGCGCTCGACCGGAGCGCGCAGGCGGTGTTCCGCCCGCTGCGCGCCGCCGCCGACGGCGCCGTGTCGCGGCGGCTCGACGGCGGCTGTTCGGTCGAACTGCGCCGCTCGGCGCAGCGCCCCGGGCGCTGCTTCGTCGTCGTGAGGCTCCCCGCCGGCGCCCCTGCGCCTTCGGAGCTTCTGTGGCGGCGCGGCGAGACGACCGAAGGCGCGGCGGGGGCCGGCGCTCTGGGCGCGCTCGCGCTCGGCCCGCTGGTCGACGGCGTTTCGCAAGTGGCTGTCGACGCCGCCGACCCCGCCGTCGCGGCGATCGAGGACCGCGCCGCGACGCTCTATCTGCGCTGACCAAGGGGCGCGCGCCCGCGATGACCCGGCCATGACGCCTCCGCCGACCCTGCTCGCCATCGCCACGACGGGCGGGCCCGCTGTGGTGCGGGCCTTCTGGTTCGACGCCGAGGCGGCGCGCTCGCAGATCGTGCGCTTCGACGAAAGCCATATCCCGATGGGCGTGGACGCGCAGTTCGCCGGCTTCGACGCGCTGCTGCGCCGTCGCCTGCGGGCGCAGGGCGCCGCGATCCCGTCCGAACCGCTCATCCTGGAAGTGGAGGGCGACGTCGACGCCGGGGCGAGCTGGCAGCTCGGGCTCGCGACGGCCCATCTGCTCGCCGCGGCCGGCGCGCTGGTCTTCGACGCGGCGCAGGCGGAGCGGCGGCTGCTGGCGACCGGGCGTCTCGGCACCTCGGCCTGGGACGTCAAGCCGGTGGACGGGCTGGAGGAGAAGCTGGCGGGCGCGGCGGCGTTCCTGACGCCGGCGCCGGACTGCTCGACAGGCTTCGTTCTCCCTCAGCCCATGGCCGCGGCGGCGGCGCGGGCGGCGCCGCCCGGCGCGCAGGTTGTCGGCCTCGAAACGCTCGACGCGCTCGCCCGGGCGCTCGGAGCCGCGCCGACCCCGACCGCCGCCGCGCCGGCGCGCACAGGCGAGCGCCGCGCGGCGTTGCTCGGCGCGGCGCTTCTGGCCGCGGCGGCGGGCGCCTTCGCCCTGCGCGACGCCGTCGCGCCCCGCGCGCCCGACGTGGTCGCGCCCCGCGCGCCCGACGTGGCCGCGCTCGGCGCGCCCGACCTCGCCGCGCTCGGCGCGACGGCGGACGCCGCGCCGGAAGCGCCGCCGGATGCGCGGT
>NZ_DAIQNN010000017.1:30212-53421 GCF_036788415.1 Rubrimonas sp.
GCCGCGCTCGGCGCGACGGCGGACGCCGCGCCGGAAGCGCCGCCGGATGCGCGGTCGGAACCGACCGCCCCGGGACAGACCGCCCCCGAACCGATCGCGCCCGAAGCGCGCGAGCCCCCGCCCGAAAGCGCCCTTCTGGTCAGCGCGCTCACCCATGACGCGCCGGCCGGCTGCCGCGCGCCGGAACTCGCCGCCTCCTTCGGCGCGCCGCCGCCCGCCCCGCGCGAGACGCCGCTGCCCCCAGGCCGGCGGATCGCGCGCGACGCCTTCGACGCGCCGCTCTGCGGGGCGGCGTTCCGCCTCGCTCCGGGCGCCGGGGCGGCGGGGGCCGTCGCGCTCGACGTGGCGATCGACCCGCCCGGCGCCGCGACGCTGCGCGCCGAAGGCCCCGCAGGCCCCGTCGAGGCGATCTTTTCTGCGCAACGGGGCGCGACGATCTTCGCCGAGGCGACGTTGCGCTGGGCGGACGACCCCGACGACTCGCCTTACACGCGCAAAATACATTTCGAATTCCACTTTTAAGCTCAGGCTGCGCCAGAACTTCTTGTTGACTCTCGGGATCATGCCGCGAGACTCCCGGGCGCTGACGCGGCTCCCCCTTTTCCCGCGCGCAATTCGAGCCCTGGCGCGGACATTGGACGAGTTGAAGTCACCAGCCACAGGAAGGACACGACGATGTTCCACAAGGCGATTCCCCTCTGCGCCGCCGCCCTCGCGCTTCTCGGCTGCGCGACCGCCCCCCGCCCCGCCATCGCCCAGGACGTGCCCAACGTCCTCGTCATGGTCGAGGACAGCGACCGCGACACCGTCCCCCGCGACAGCCGCATCCATCGCAACGTGCTCGCGGGCATGAACGACCGCATGAACGGGCGCGGCTACCGCGTGTTCGACGAGCAGGCGGTCGGCATCTCGGGCTATCAGGAGATGACCGCGTCCGACCGCGTGCGCCGCACCGACCAGGAGCTGATCATCGTCGCAAACTCGGTCGCCCGCCCGCCGATCGACGTGCTGATCGCCTACGAGGCCTTCGCCTCGACCGACGCCAAGGAGTTCGCCACCTATGCGCGGATGCGGCTCGCGGGCCGGGCGCTCGACCCGCGCTCCGGCCGCTTCCTCGGCAGCTTCGAAGTGATCTCGCCGAAGACCTACACGCTGCCGGTCGGCTGCTCGCGCGAATGTCTGCTAGAGAACCTCTCCGAGGAAGGCCGCGACATGGGGATCGAGCTCGCCGACGTGCTCGCCGACAAGCTCGACCAGTTCTTCGTTCCGGCGGCGGCGTCCCCCGCGGCGAACCAGCAGCCGGTCGGAGACGGCGGCGGCGCTGCGCCCGTCGCGGGCGGCGGCGGCGGCTTCGAGCGCACCTACACCCTCGCCTTCTCGGAATGCTCGCCGGCGACGCGGTCCGATTTCGAGCCCTATCTCGTGATCTTCGAGGGCTATATCGACCACCGCCCGAACGCCTGCCGCAGCACGTCGTGCGAGATGACCTACGTCTCCTCGATCAATCCCGGCAAGCTGCAGCGCAACCTTGAGAAGATGCTGGAGCACTCCAACCATCCCGGTCGCGTGACCGTTGACGGGCTGACCTACGCCGTGACCTGCGTGCCGCAGCGCAAGGCGACCCCGACCCAGACGCTGAACGCCAACGACTGGTGAGCCGCAGCGGCGCGCGCCCCTGCGAGGCGCGCGCCGCAGCCCTGCGCCTTCGACCCATCCAGTCGGGAGATCGACCCCATGAAACGCTCCGCTCTCGCGATCCTTCCGATCGCCCTGCTGGCCTCGGCCTGCGCGCAGACCCCGCCCATGCCCCGCACCGGCGACGGCATGATCGACCCGAAGACGCAGGCGCTCGATCCGAAGTTCGTCGATCAGAGCTTCTCGCTGTCGGACCTCTACGAAGACCGCATCGACGCCCGCCTGCCCAACAGCGACCGGCGCGCCATCGACGCCGCGATGACGAAGGCGCTCGGCCAGCCGCCCGCCGAACCTGCGGTGTCATGGAACAACCCGGTGACGAAGACCTCCGGCGAGATCGACCTGATCCGCTGGGAGATCGACCGCCGCTTCGGCGAGCTCTGCGGGTCGTTCCAGCACGAGGCGAAGCTGCCGCGACAGGTCGCCGGCGCCTTCATCCTGTGCCGCGCGAGCACCGACCCCGCCTGGGATCTCGACGAGGCGGTGTGGCGCGGCGCGCCGGCGACGACGACCTCCGCCGTCCGCCCGCGCACGCCACCGCCCGCCACGGTGGTCAGGTCGGACCCGCCCTACAACCCGCCCGTCGCGAGCCCGCCCTCGACTGCCGGGGTGCGCCCGCCCGCCTACACGCCGCCGCCCTGCCCGCCCGGCGTCGGCGCCGGCGCGCAGACGCTGGGCGACTGCCTCGCAGCGCCGAACTGAGCGACGCAAGGGCGAAAGCCGCGGGGCCGTCAGCCGGCCCCGCCCGGCAAAAGGGGGAGATTTTCGACATGCGCCTTCCATCCGCAGCTTTACTCGCTTTGGCCGTATGCGCCCCCGCCTCGGCGCAGACGCCGGAGATGATTTTCCGGGCCGATCCGCCGCCCGCGTTGAGCGCCTTTCAATGGGCTCTCGCCTCCGAAGGCGCGCTGCTGCTGGCCCCGGACGGCGACGCTCTGCGCCCCGCCCGCCGCGCCGGACCCGGCGTGATCGAGACTCTCCCGCCGGCGCTGCCCATCGCCTTCCACGGCGAGGAGGAAACCCGCGCCGCGCCTCTGACCGCCATCCTCTCGCCGCTTGAGATCGACCCCGAGGGCTGGGTGATGGAGGTCCGCTCCGGCGACGTCTGGGTCGCCGCCGAGTGGTGGTTCTTCGACCAGATGCGGTTTCATCGCCGCGTCGCGCCCGGCGCGTATGAGACGCCCGAGCTTTCCGATCTGCGCTTCCGCGCCCGCTGACCTGCAGGAGACCGGACCGATGCGCCTCGCCGCTTCAGCCATGACGGCCCTCGCCTTCGCGACTGCGCTGTGCGCGGTCCCCGCCGCCGCCCAACTGGCCGCCTATCAGCCGCCCGTTCCCTTCGCGGGCGCCGCGCTCGCGCCGCCGCCGCTCTTTCCCGAAGGCGAGTTCCGCCTCGCGCCGCCCGAACAGGGTGGCCGCGCGCCGAGAGCGGGGGGCGCAGGCGGCGACTTCGTCGTCCAGGGCGACCCCAATTTCCGCAAGGTCGCCGATCTGCCGCCGGACCACCCCGACGTCGCGCTGAGCCGCATGGTCGGCCAGATATGGCTCAACGTCGAGGAGTCGAAATACGCGCCACTCTGCAGCGGCTCTCTGATCGGGCCGAACCTTTTTCTCACCAATTTCCACTGCGTGGTCGATCTCGAGACCGGCATGCCCATCCCCCCGACGAAGCTCGCCATCGTGATGGACCATTACGTTCAGGGTCAGCTCGGCGGCGAAGGGCAGCTGGCCTTCGCGGCGATGGTGCTCAAGAAGGATTTCGTGCTCGACTACGCCATCATCGCGCTGGACCGCCCGCTCGGCGAGACGCTCGGCTGGCTGGAGTTCGAGATCGACCCCGCCGCGCTCGACCGCGTTCAGGCGGTCAAGATCATCCAGCACCCGGCGGGCCGATCGAAGGAGATCGTCTTCGAGGACACGCAGATCGTGCAGCGCGAGTGGCCCTACATGCACTATCTCGCGGACACCGAAGGCGGCTCGAGCGGCTCGCCGGTCTTCGCGGTGGACGGGCGCAAGATCATCGCGCTGCATCATGCGGGGATGGAGAACGCCTTCAACGAGGGGATCGAGGCCCCGCGGATCGCGGCGGAGGCCGCGCTCTACCTGCCGCAGCAGGCGATGGCGCAAGCGGCGCCGCCGGCGGCCGCCCCCGCTGCGGCGGCGCGCCCTGCGACGGGTGAAAACCTGAGCTCGGGCGCGCCCGGGGCTGTCGGCGGCGGCGCGCGCAGCCTGTTCGGCGACTGAGACGCGGAGGCGAGGCGGCGATGACGACGACCACAACGCGCATGATGCGGTCGGCTTTCCTCGCCGCAGCGGCGGCGGGCGCGCTCTGGAGCGTCCCCGCCGCCGCCCAGCCGGCGCAGGCGACCTTGGGCGCGGCCATCGCCGAGCTCTCCGACGAGCTCGCCGCGTTCTTCAGCCGCCGCCGCGACGAGCTGCGCGCGAGCGGCGCGCCGGTGACCTTCGACGCGGTGCGCGACAGCCAGGTGCGCGTCGCCTGCCAGCCGCTCTCGCGTGGGCTGCGGCGCGAGCTCGTTTCGACGCTGGGCCGCGAGATGGTCTATCTGGGCCTGCAGGTGGATCCCGACGCCCTCCAGTCGATGGCCGACGGCGCGGTGTTCATCGCGCTGGGCTACCAGAAGCGCGGCGACGACATCCAGCTGAACGCGACCGTCTACCAGTCCTCCGGCGACCGCCCGCGCGAACTCGGCACCTTTTCGCGCTTCGCCGCCATCGACAGCCTCGACGCGGATTCGCGCGCCTGCCTGGACATCGACGAGCAGTTCGGCTTCGTCTCCTGCACCAGCACCCGCCCGCTGCCGATGCGCGACACGCCCGGCTCGATCGGCGATCTGCTCCAGACGATCCAGCCCGGAACCGAATTCCAGGTGCTGGCGAGCTTCAACGACGGAGCGGCGCTGCTGGTCGAGATCGGCGCGCAGGGCGTGCAGGGGGCGGAGAGCCGCGGGTTCCTGCCGGTCCGTCTCGCCACGCTGCGGCGCGACGCGGCCTATTCCTGCCTCGGTCTCGACGACGCGCCGCGGCGGGTCGAACTTCGGCCCGGCGTCGCATTCCGCGACTGCGACCGCTGCCCCGAAATGATTCCCCTGCCGTTCGGCCTCGCGCAGGTCGGCTCGGCGCTCGACGAGGCGGGCCGCGAGGCGGACGAAGCCGTGCTCGGCGCCGCGCCGCTCCAGCGCCAGATCGCCCTCGGCGTCGGCGAGGTCACCCATGGCGACTGGGCGGCCTGCGTCGAGGCCGGCGCCTGCGCGCCGCGCCCCGGCGGCGAAGCGGGACCGCAGACCCCGGTCGCCGTCAGCCATGACGACGCGAGCGCCTATCTCGGCTGGCTGTCGACGGTCGCCGGAGCGACATATCGGCTGCCGACCGAAGCGGAATGGGAATACGCCGCCCGCGCCGGCGCCGCCACCCGGTTCGCCTGGGGCGACGTGGTGCGGCCCGGGCACGCCGTCTGCCGCAGCTGCGGCGGGATCGGCGGCGCGGCGGCGAGCTTCGAGCGCCCGCAGCCGCGCGGCGCGCGCCCGGCCAATCTGTTCGGTCTGCACGACATGCACGGCAATCTGTGGGAATGGGTCTCCGACTGCGCGCCCGAGGCGCATGGGGGATGCGGACGGCGCATTCTCAAGGGCGGCGCCTATGACGGCGACGCGATCCTGATGCGGGCGGGCAACCGCCATTACGGCGCGCCGGAGGCGGCTGCCGCCAACACCGGCTTTCGCGCCGCGCGCGACATCGACTGAAGGGAGTGGATCCGATGCCCCGACCGCAGCTCCAAGCCGCCGCAGCTTTCGCCGCAGCCGTCGCCGCGGCGCCCGCCGCTTCGGTCGAGCTGACCATCGCCGTGGGCGAGCCGGACGGCGTCTATGCGGCGCTCGGCGCGGACATCTCGCGCGTCGCCGCCGAGCGCGGCCTGCCGGTCGCCACGCGCGAGAGCGACGGGTCTCTGACCAACGCATGGGCGATCCGCCACACGCCCGGCGTGCAGCTCGGCATCGTCCAGAGCGACGTGCTCGACTTCCTGCGCGCGCGCGCCGAGGACCCCGCGACCGATCCCGAGACCGCCGGCGGGCTGCGCGACCTTCTCGCGTCGCTGCGCGTCGTGGCGCCGCTGCATGTCGAGGAAGTCCATCTCCTCGCCCGACCCGAAATCGCCGATCTCGCCGCGCTCGAGGGGCGGCGGGTCGCCGTCGGGCGCAATGGCGGCGGCGCCTTCATCACCGCCGAGCAGATCTTCAGGACTGTCGGCGTGCGGGTCGAGCCGGTGTCCAACGTCTCGCCCAAGGACGCGATCGAGCTGCTGCGCATCGGCACCATCGACGCGATGGTTCATGTGGTCGGCCAACCCGCCAACGTCTTCGCGCTGGGCGTGACGCCGGAGGACCGCTTCCGCTTCCTGCCGCTCGACGCCCCGGCGCTGCGCGCGCGCTACGACGCCGCGACCATCGCCGCGGAGAGCTACGGCTGGACGACGCAGTCGACGCCCACGGTCGGCGTGCGCGCGCTGCTCGTGGGCTATCCCTACACGGGCGCGGAGACCTGCGGGGCCATCGGCGACCTCGCGGAGGTCCTCGTCTCCGAGATCGCCGCGCTGCGGGCGCTGGGGCATGAGGAATGGCTGGGGATCGACCCCGGCGCCGACGTCGCGGTCTGGGAGCGCCACCCCTGCGTCGCGCCCGCCGCCCTCGCCGGCGCCGTCCCCGCTCCCGCCGCGGCGCTCCCGGCGAACGACGCGCAACCGGCCCCCGCCGCCGCCCCCGAGCCCGCGCAAGCCCCGTTGCAAGCCCCCGCCGCCGCGCCCCCTGCGGCCGCGGGCGGGCTGCTCGACCGCTTCAAGCGCTGAGCGATGCGCCGTCAGGTCTCATATCTCGCCCTCGCGGCCGCGCTCGCCGCAGCCGCTCTCGCCGCGCCGGACCGCGCGCGCGCCGCGGAGGAGCGCTTCGACGTCGAGACCTATTCGCCGCGCGGCGAGAGCCTCGGGCGCGAGCCGCTCTACGATTTCCGCCGCGCGCTGCTGATCGTCGCGGCGGATGCGCGCAGCGGCGGCGACGCGCGCGCGGAGCTCTCGGCCTGGCTGGAGGCGTCGGGCTTCCGGCTGAGCGTGCTCGATTTCGCCGATCCCGATCCCGAAACGGCGCCACCCCCCTTCCGGACCGCAGCCGCCGACTGGCTGGCGGCCAACGACCTGTCGCGCGACGCGCTGCTCCTGGTGATCGTCGACGGCCCGCTGCGCCAGGAGCGCCGGCGCGACGTCGTCCGCGTCGAGGCCGGGAACGACGCCGCAGTGGACGACCTGCTCGCCGAGATCGAACGCGCGCGCGCGCGCCACGCCGTCGTCGCCTTCACCGCGCCGGTCGAAAACCAGAGCGTGTTTCCGCAGCGGCTGCGGACCGACGCCGAGCCGCTCGGGCGCGACGCCACGCGGCGGGCGCGGGTGGCGCTGTGGCCGCGGCGGGCCGGCGAGCCGGTGTTGACGCGCCTGTCGGACGCGCTGCGCGGCGATCCCGGCCCAGGTTTCGACCCCGACGCCTATGTCTCGGTCGCCGATCTCGCGCGGCTGTCGCCCGGGCTCGACGCAGGCGTCTTCGGCTACGGCGAGGACGGCGGCGCGCCGGTGCTCGCGCTGCGGCAGGGCTACGAGACCGCGCCCGGCGGCGGACCCGACCGGCGCGAGGCCTATCGCGACGCGCGCGACGCGACGCGGGCCGAGGCGCTCGAACGGTTCGCCGCGCTCCAGCCGCAGGGCGCGCGCGACGGCGCCTGGGCCGCGGCGCGGCTGGAAGCGGTGCGGCGCGGCGAACGGCGGGCGGCGGCGCGGCGCTGCGACGCGGGTCTGGCTTTCGACGCCGAAGCCGTGCTCGGGCTCGGCGTCGCGGTTGTCGGCAGGCTCGGCGCAGTGGATCGGCCCGACGATTTGGCGCGCGACTGGCTGGGCCAGATCGCGCGCGCGACTGGCGTCGACCCTGCGCGCGCGTCGGACCTTCTCGCCGATTGCGCGCGGGCCGGCGCCGACGCGCCCGAGCGCGCGCTGCGCGTCGCAACGCTCTCGGCGGGGCGCGGCGGCGCGGGGCCAGAGGCCGGCGCGCCCGACGGCGCTCCGGCCCCGCTGGATCTCGCGCGGCTCGCCGGGGGCGGCGCGGCTGCGGCTACGCTGGCGGGCCTCGTCGATCTCGCGGCGGGAACGCGCGCCGACCGCGCGCAGCGCGGCGCCGTCGCCGAGGCCCTGCGCGGCCACGCCTTCGCCGGCGATCCGGCGGCGCAGCTCGTCCACGGGCTCACGCTGCTGGCGGGGGACGGGCTGTCGCCGGGCGACGGCGCGCAGGGGCTGCACTGGATCGGGCTCGCCGCGGAGGCCGGCCTGCCCCTCGCGCGGGCGGTGCGCGGCGTGGCGCTGCTGTCGGACGATCCCCGGCTGCGCCGGCTGCGCGAAGGGGTGGCGACCGACGCCGGCGTCGGTTTGCGCGATCTTCGCGCGGCGACCCGGCGGGGGCTGGAGATCGCGCCCCGCCTGCTCGACCTCGCCGCGATGGAGGAGCTGGAGCGACGCGAGGCGGCGTCGGCCTGCGAGGCGCGGCTCGGCTTCGACCCCGCGGCGCTGTGGAGCGCGTGGAACTGGCGCTCGGCGCGCGACTTCGCCGACGTCGCGGGCGCGCCGGGGCGGTTCCTCGCCCGCGCGCTCGAAGGCGCGGCGCTCGGCGGCTGGCGCGAGACCTGCGCGAAGGCGCTCGATCTGGAGGCCCCGCCGCTCGGCGTGCGGCTGCGGGTCGCCGCCGCGGCGGCGGCGGAGGGCGATCTGACGACCGCGCGCCGCGCGCTGCGCGGGGCGCAGGACCCGACGGGGCTCGCCGCCTTCGCGCTCGCGACGCTGATCCGCGCCGAGGCGCCGGACGAGGCGCGCGCGCTGGTCGCCGAGGCGGTCGCAGCCGGGCTGCCGGAGGCGATCCTCGCTCAGCCGCGGCTGTTCGGCGGCGACGCGTCGGGCGGAGCGGCGGCGATCGCGCACCTCGCCGAGGACGGACCGCCGGCGGCGGCCTTCGCGATGGCGCTGGAGGCCGCGCGCGGCGACGCGCCCTTCGACGCGCTGCGCGCGCATCTATGGGCGGCGCGCGCCGCCGCGCGCGGCTTCGCCATCGAGCCCGAGGCGCTGGGATTGCTGCGCGAGACGGCGGCGCTGGCCTTGCCGGGCGATCTGGGGCTCGCCCTCGCGCCGCCGACCCGCGCGGCGCTGATCGAGGCGGGGCATTTCGCCCATCCCGGCGAGGGTGTCATGGTGCTGGGGTCGGCTGCGGGCTCGCCCGCGGAACAGGGGGGCGCGACGCCGGGCATGGTGATCGCCGAATTCGGCCGCGGGCTGCGCTTCGGCGCGGATCTCGCCGCGGCGCGGTCGCTGATGCTCGACCAGTTCGTCGCCGAGGCCCGCGTGGCCGGTCTCGCGGAACGGCCCGGCGGCGCGAAGAAGGGCTTCGCCATCGCCGCGCCGCCGGAGATCGCGGCCTTCCTGCGCGCGCCGCAACCCGCGTCGCGCATGGCGGCCTATGGCGAGAGCCCGCCGCCGCTGCGCGCCGGGCCGGGGCCGTCCTTCGCCGAAATCGGCGCGCCGCCGCCCGGCGCGCGCGCGCGGGTGCTCGCCGCAGCGCCGGGCTCGCGCTGGTTGCGCGTTGCGGTTGAGCTTGGGCAGGGCCGGATTGCGGAGGGGTATGCGACCGATGACGCTCTGCTGCCCTGACCCCTCCCGTCCCTCGGGCGCGACGCATGCGCGTCGCCCGCCGGACGCGGCATGCGTTCGGCGGGCGCTGCGCGCCTGCGACGGGCTGGGCTCAGGCGCGCGCGGCGCTCAGCGCCGACGCGGCGGGAAACGCTCCGAGTCGTCGAGCGTGCGGCGCGCGGCTTCGAGCCGCGGCTCGATGCCGGCGAAATCGTCCATCTGGCCGTATGACGGAACCGGGCGGCCATGCGGCCACCAGCGCACGACGATGGGGCGCGACTTCGGCTCGGGCGCCTTCGCGACGGCGGCGGCGCCGGCGGCCTTGGCGTCGGCTTTCGCATCTGCGGCGCGGGCGCCCGGCTTGGCGTCGTCGGGTCGGTCCGCAGCCTGTTCGGCGTTCGCGGGCTTGGCGTCGGCGGGCTTGGCGTCGGCGGGCGTCGGGCCGAGCGGCGCTTCCTCGACCGGCGCGGGCGTCTGCGCCAGCATGACCGACGGGTCGGCTTTCGCCTTCGACGACGCCAGAACGCGCGCCACGGCCCCGAAGCGCGCCGCCGAGGCGCCGGCGTCCTCTAGGTCGACCGCGGCGGGGGCGGCGAAGGCGGCGCTGGCGCTCAGCAGGGCCGCCAGGGCGATGATCGGAAGTTTCATTCTTCGGTCCTCCAGCCTCGGCGCGGTTTCGCGCCTGTCGCATCCATCGTCTGCAATGGCGGGGGCTGGACCGGAATCGCCGACCCCGCAGATCAGACCCGCCGCCCCGGCGCTCCGGGCCGGCGCTGAAACGCCCCCGAAGGGAGGACCCCGGCCATGACGCGCTTTCCCGACCGCCTGCCGACCCGCCTGCGCGGCGCCGTCCGCTCGGCCGCCGCGCTCTGTCTGTCCGCCGCGCTGCTCGCGCCGGTCTCCGCAAGCGCGCAGGCCGAGGCGCCGCCGCTGACCGGCGCGAGCTTCGGCGCGCTGCGCACGATCTTCTATCACGAACTCGGCCACGGGCTGATCGACGTGCTCGGCCTCGGCGTCGTCGGGCCGGAGGAAGACGTGGTCGACGAGTTCGCCACCTACATGCTCATCCTGACCGGGCGCGGCGACGACCGTCAGATCGAGGCGCTGTTCTCCACGGCGCGGTTCTGGAAGGCCGCGGGCGAGGGGCGCCGCGGCGCCTTCGCCCATTGGGGCGAGCATCCGCCAGACGAGCGCCGCTTCTACGCCATCCTGTGCCTGCTGCACGGCAGCGACCCCGGTCGCTTCTACCCGCTGATGACCGAGTTCGGCGTGCCGCAGACCCGCGCGCGCAAATGCGAAGTCGAGTACGCCGAGAAGGAAGGGCGCTGGATCGACATCCTGTCGCCGCATCTGCGTTCGCCGCAGAACCCCGATCAGGCGGGCCTTCAGGTGTTCTACGCGCCCGCCCAGAGCGACAGCGCCGAGGCGGTGGCGCAGGTGTGGCGGCAGACGCGGTTCCTCGAATCGCTCGCCGGCGAGGCGGGGGCGATCTTCGGACTGCCGCAGGAGATCCCGATCGTCGGGCGCGAATGCGGCTTCGCCAACGCCTTCTGGGACGGCGCGTCGATCACGCTGTGCTACGAGATGCAGAGCGCGATCGAGACGGCGCTGACGGCGCCTGCGCGGCCCGCCTCCGGGGCGACCCCCGCCGCGAGCGCCGCCGGCGCGGCCGCGCGCGCAGCCGCCGCGGCGGCGACCGCCGGCGCGGCCGCCGCCCAGCCCCCGGCCGCCGCAGCGCCGACGCCGCCCGCGGCGTCGGCGCCGGCTTCCGGCGCCCGCAACATCGGCGATTCGCTGGGCGCTTCGCAGTGACGGCGGCGCGCGGCGTCAGGGCGGGGCTGCGCGCGCGCGCGGGGGGCGGGGCGCTGGCCCTCGCGCCGGCGCTCGCGCTCGGGCTCGTCTGCGCCGCGCCCGTCGCGCGCAGCGCCGAAGTCTCGATGCTCGACCCTGCGGTCGCCGCGCGCTGCGTCGGCTGCGCCGCTTTCGTCGCCTCGGTCGACGCGCTCGACCCGGGCGCGGGCGCCCGCGCGGACAGAGTCGCCGCGGCCCTGACGGCGCGGGGCTGGGCGGTGACCCGGCTCGCCGACCCCGGCGTCGTGGCGCTGGAGCATGGGCTGGCGCGCTTCCTGCGCGCCGCCGCCGCCGAGCGCCGCGCCCATGTTCTGCTGTGGTATGGTGGAGCGCTGGCGGCGCGCGAGGCCGGCCCGGCGGTCGCAGCCCTCGACACCGCGCTCGACGGAGGGCGCAACGGGGGGGCGACTGGGCTCGACGCGCTGCCGCTGGCGGGCCTGCTCGACCAGCTCTCCGACGGGCCGCCGCGCTCGGCGCTGCTGGCGCTCGACGCGGCGGTCGACGCGGCGCCGGACTGGCCCGGCGGGTCCGGCGCCGCAGGGCCGCTCCCCGCGCTCGCGCTCGCGCGCGCGGCGCAGGCCGACGCGGAAGCGCTCGCAGCGGCGCTCGCCGCGCTGGCCGCCGGCGGCGCGGCCTCCGCCGACGCGAACCGCGACGGAGCGCTCGACGACGCCGAACTGGCCGCGCTGCTCGGCCCCGGCGTGGTCTTCTCGCGCCGGGCCGCGCCCGCCGCCGAGACCGGGGCGCGCCCGCCGCAGGGCGAGGGACCCTCGGCCCTCGAAGCCTTCGGGCTCGCCGCGCTCGCCGATCAGCGCCGCGCGCGCAGGTTGCGCGAGGCGGTCTCCGAACCCGGTCCGGCCGCGCTGCGGATGTTCCTGCGCGACTGGTGCGCCGGCGCCGAGAACGCCGAGTCCTGCCGCGCGGCGGAGGCGGAGCGGGCGCGGCGAGATGCGCGCGTCGCCGAGCAGTCTCGCCAGTGCGACCGGCTCGCCGCCAATCCCGACGACCCGCAGGCCGCCGCCCCCGGCGTCGCCGTCGAGGCGCTGGGCGCGCCCGGCGCGCTCGACCGCGCCCGCGCCGCCTGCGCCGAAGCGCTGCAGGCGGAGAAAGTCGAGGCGCGGACGCTCTATCAATACGGGCGCACGCTCGACCTCGCCGAACAGCCCGGCTTCGACGCCTATTACCGCGAGGCGGCGCGTCAGGGCTACGCCATCGCCGAATATGGGCTGGGCCTTGCGATCCTGCAGGGGCGCGCGCCGGGCGGGGCGCGCGACGGGGCGGGCTTCGTGCGCGCCGCCGCCGAGCGGGGCCTGACGCTCGCGCAGTTGCTCTATGCCACGCTTCTCGCCGAAGGGATCGGCGTCCCCTCCGATCCGCAGGCGGCGCGGCGGATGCTGGAGCGCGCCGCGTCCGCCGAGGGGCCGGTCGGGGCGCAGGGCAAGCTCGCCCTCGGCGAAGCCCTCGCCGAGGAGGCCGAGGGGGAGGAGCAGATGCGCCGCGCCGAGGCGCTGCTCGCCGCGGCGCTGCGCGAGGGCGTCGAGGCCGCGGCGCGCCCGCTGGCGGAGATCCGCCGCAAGATCGGCTTGCTCGCGCCCAAGGCTCCCGAGCCCCCAGCCGATCCGCGCGCCGCCTGCGCCGAAGCGCTCGATTTCGACCCGCTCGAGCTCTACGGCGTCGCCCGCGCCACCGAATTCGGAAGCGATTTCCTGCAGACGCAGGAAATCCGCACGCGCCAGCGCATCCGGCGTATGAACGTCTCGCAGATCGTGCAGCTCTGCGACGCGGTGGTGACGCAAGGGCGCGTCGATCCCGACGTCGCGACCCGCTACGCATTCCTGCTGGAGCAGATCGACGACCGCGACTACGGCCAGACGCGCGGCGCCTGGCTAGGCCTGTTCGCCGAGGCCGCCAATCGCGGCGACCCGGTGGCGATGTTCTTCGCCGGAAAATACACGCGCGCGGTCAGCAGCGGCCTGCCCTGGGAGTTGTTCGAACGCGGCACGCAGCTGCTCGAGGAGGCGCATCGGCGCGGCGTGGTCGAGGCCACCATCCTGCTCGCCGTCGGCCATTTCTGGCCCCAAGAAACCGGCCAGAGCCAGTTCCGCGCCGACCCGCTGCACGCGCTCGGCCTGCTGGAGACCGCAGCCGACAAGCCGGTGCCGCTGGTGAAGATGCTGCTCGCCTTCGCCTATGGCGCGCCCGACCAGCTCGGCCTGCCCCGCCGGGTCGCCGATCCGGCGCGCGGCGCGCGATTCGAAGCCGAGTTCCAGAGCCTCAAGACCCGCTACGAAGGAAACTGACCATGCGCGCACTCCCCCAGCCGAGGTCGTTCCGGCGCTGCGCCGCGGCGGCGCTTGTTCTCGCGACGCTCGCGACGGCGGTCCCGGCTGCGGCGCAGCCGTCTGGCTGGCGGGCGGACCTTCCGCCTTTCGTCAATCCGTTCAATCCCGGCGCGGGACCGCTCTCCTGCGAGGCGATCCGCCCGCCGAGCGAGCGCGAGAAGTTCGGCTTCTCCGCCGACTGCTCGGGCGCGGCGCCTGCGGCGCGCGCCGCGCCCGAGGCCGCGCCCCAGGCTGCGCCCGCCGCGCCCGTCGCCCTCGCATCGGATCGCGCGACCGCCCCGGCGACCGCAGGCGGCGCCACGCCCCTGACCCGCGAGGACCTGCCCGACCTCTATCGCCGCGTCCTCTCGCTGCCCGGCGCGCGGCTTTCGCCCGAACCGGGCGCGCAAGGCCCGGGCGACGAAGTCCCGGCCTTCACCGTCTACCACGTCTACGCCGAACGCGAGATCGGCGGCGCGCGCTGGGTGCAGCTCGGCCGAGACGCCTTCGGCGGCGTCGAGGGCTGGGCCCCGGCCGAGGCGGTCGAGGACTGGAAGACCATGCTGGTGATGCGCTACGCGCCCAAGGGCAAGCGCGGGCGCGTGCTGTTCTTCAAGCGCCGCAACGATTTGCAGGCGCTCAACGAGGACAGCTTCGTCGCCCAGGAAGTCGCGGCGATGTATGAGGAGATCGAGTCCGGCCAGCATGACGGCGACTATCTGACCGCCATCGAGCCAGCTCTGGGCGTGGACGGCGCCCGCCCCTACCTCATGCCGGTTCTCGACCATCACCGCGCGCTGACGGCGCTCGGCGAGCCGATCCGGCTGCTCGAGGTCGCCGGCCTCAACCTCGCCCCCGACGCGACCGTGCAGACCGACGTGCGCGAGGTCGAGGATCTCGGCGCGCCGCGCCGGGCCGGGGCGCTGCGGCAGATGAAGATCGGCGTCGCCTTCGTGATCGACACGACCGTGACGATGGGCCCCTATATCGAGCTGACCCGCGCCATCGTCGGCTCGACGCTCGGGGCGCTGGAGCAGGCGGGGGCGCTCGACAAGTTCTCCTTCGGGCTCGTCGGCTATCGCGACAATGTCGAGGCGGGCGACCGGATCGAGTATGTGACGCGGGTGTTCCAGCCGCTCGACCCGAACGCCTCGCCGCAGGCGATGCTGCGCAATTTCGAGCTGATGACGCCCGCGCGCGGCTCGACCCAGGGCTTCAACGAGGACGCCTTCGCGGGCCTGCATGTCGCCCTCAACGAGCTGGACTGGACGCCCTTCGACGCGCGGCTCGTCGTCCTGATCTCCGACGCGGGCCCCCGCCCCGCCGCCGACGCGCTCGCCGCCTATCCCGGCTACGGTCCGCTCAACATCGTCGAAGACGCGAACCGCCTCAACGCCGCGATCACGGTGATGCATCTGATCACCTCGGAAGCCGAGCGCGTCGGCAATGTAGGCGAGGCGCTGCGCGTCTATCGCGAGGTCGCGCGCACCGGCGACCGCGGTCTCGACAAGTATCTGCCGATCGACACCCGCGAGCCCGACGCCTTCATGGACCAGATCACGAGCTTCCAGCAGGGGCTTATCGCCGCCGTCGAGCAACTGGGCCGCAGCCGCCCCGTCGAGCGCGTCGAGGAGCCGCAGGGCGACAGCGCGCTCGGCTCGGTGCTGGTCAACGAGGTGTTCCGCGCGCAGCTCGAATATCTCGGCGCCGACCGCGGGCAGGAGGCGCCGCGGTTCTACCGCGCCTGGGCGTCCGACCGCGACCTCGCCGACCCCGCGCTCGAGGCGCTGGGCGTCGAGGCCTTCCTGACCCGCAACCAGATCGCCGCCCTCAGCAAGGGCGTCGAGACCATCCTCGACGCCTATCTGCGCAAGGAGACCGCCGGCGGCGACTTCTTCGACGCGATGCAGGCCATCGCGGCGGAGACTTCGGTGGAGGGCGCCCAGAGCGGCGACGTGAAGCGCGCCGGCGACCTGCTGCCGAGCTTCCTGCAGGCCCTTCCCTACCGCTCGGCGATCCTGACGCTCGACCGCGCGCAATGGGCGGCGATGGCGGGCGGCCAGCAGCGCGAGACCATCGACGCGCTGCAGAGCAAGCTCGTCGCCTATCGCGAGATCGCGCAGGAGCGCACCGGCTGGATCGACCTCGGCGCCGGCGACCGGGGGCTCGACGCCTATCCGCTGTCGCTCGACCTGTTGCCGTAAGGCCCGCCGCCGATGCCCGCGCCCGCCCTCGAGATCGAAGGCCTCGCCTTCCGCCACCCGCCCGCCGCGTCCGGCGAGCGGGCCTTCGAGCTGCGGCTGGCGCATCTCAGCATCGCGCGCGGCGAGATGGTCGCGCTGGTCGGCCCGAGCGGCTGCGGCAAGAGCACGCTGCTCGACCTGTTAGGGCTGATCCTGCGCCCAACGGCGCTACGGCGCTATCTGCTGCGCGGGGCCGACGGCGCGACGCTCGACCTCGCCGCGCGGCTCTCCGCCGGCGATGTCGACGGGCTGGCGCCGGTGCGGCGGTCGCGGCTCGGCTATGTGCTCCAGCAGGGCGGGCTCCTGCCCTTTCTGACGGTGCGCGAGAACATCGAGGCGGTCGGGCGACGGGGCGGCGGGGCGGGCGACCCGGCCGGCGCGCTCGCCGAGCGGCTCGGGGTGGCGCATCTGCTGGGGCGCCACCCCGCCCAGCTCTCCATCGGTCAGCGCCAGCGGGTCGGCGTGGCGCGGGCGCTCTACGCCGAACCCGATCTGGTGCTGGCCGACGAGCCGACCGCCGCGCTCGACCCGCCGGCCGCCGAAGAGACGCTCGACCTGTTCGTCGAGGCCGCGCGCGACCGCGGCGCCGCCGTGCTGATGGCCAATCACGACTGGGCGCTGGTGGCGCGGCGCGGCTTCGCGCGGCTTTCGGCGACGCTCAGCCGCGACGACGCCGCGACCGTCGCAGATTTCGCGCGGCAGGCGGCGTGACGGGGCCGGGGGAACAGGCGAAGGGCCCCACGCCCATCTGGCGGATCGCGCTGCGCGATCTGGCCTTCGACTGGCGGCTGTCGGGCGTCGCGGCGCTCGGGGTCGCCGTGGCGCTGGCGCCGCTGGTGATCCTCTACGGGCTCAAGCTGGGCGTGGTGGACACGCTGCGGGCCGCGCTCGCCTCCGATCCGCGCAATCTGGAGCTGACCTTGCGCGGCGGCGGCGCGGCGCGCTTCGACGCGGACTGGTTCGCCGCCCTCGCGGCGCAACCCGAGACCGGCTTTCTCTCGCCGATGACGCGCGGCACGGTCGCCGCGATCCTCCTCCGCAATCCCGCCGACCCGGAGGCCGAGCCGGTGGAGGTGTCGCTTCTGCCGACCGGGCCGGGCGATCCGGTTCTGGCGCGCGCCGGCCTCGCGCCGCCGGAGGGCGAGGCGGTCGTCCTCTCGGCGCTTGCCGCCGAGACTCTGCGCATCGCCGGCGACGCGGTCCCCGCGACTGCGCAGGCCATCGTGACGCGCACCGACGGCTCGCGCCGCGAGGCCGTGCGGCTGGAGGTAGCCGTCGCGGGCGTCCTGCCGGCCGAGGCCGCCTCGCGCGCCCTCGCCTATGTGCCGCTCCATCTGATCGTCGCGGCCGAGGATTACCGCGAATGGCAGCGGGTCGAGCGCTACGGCTGGCCGGGAAACGACCCGCTCGACGACAGCTTCGCCGATTTTCGCCTCTACGCCAAAGGGCTCGACGAGGTCGAGCCGCTGCGGCTGAAGCTGCGCGCGCAGGGGCTCGAGATCGAGAGCGCCGCCGACCGCATCGCGCAGGTCCGCCGCATCGACGCCGATCTGGATCTGGTGTTCCGCGCGCTGCTGGGGCTGACGCTGGCGGGCTTCTCGGCGGCGGTGGCGCTCAACCAGCTCGCCAATGTCGCGCGCAAGCGCCAGACGCTCGCGGTGCTGCGGCTGATCGGCTATCGCGGCGCCTCGCTGATGCTGTTCCCGGTGCTGCAGGGCGCGGCGCTCGCCACGCTCGGCGCGCTGGCCGCGCTCGGCCTGTTCGCCGCGATGGACCCGATGCTGGGGGCTCTGTTCGCCGACGTCGTGCAGACGCGCGGCTCGCTGCTTCGCCTCCCCGCCGCCGATGTTCTTCGGATCGTGGCGGGCGCGGCGGCGCTCGCCGCGCTCGCCAGCCTGTTCGCCGCGCGCCAGGCCTTCCTGGTAGCGCCGTCGAGGGAGCTTCGCCATGTCTAGACGCCTCGCCGCGCTGGCCCTCGCGGCGGCGGCGCTCGCTGCCGCCCCTCTCTCCGCCCATGCGCAGGGCGTCCCCCTCTGCCACTATGACGACCCCGCGCCTTACGTCGCCGCCCTCGCCGACCCCTCCCGCGGGCGCGACGCGCCGCCGCCCGACTGCGCGCCGGTCGCCAGCGCCGCCGACGCGCCTGCCGAGCTGGCGCTGCCGATGCCCTGCGGCCACCAGATGATGTTCCGCCGCGTCGACGTCGGCGTCCGCGACATCCTCGACCACCGCACGGTGTTTCTCGGCGACGCCAACGCGGCGGAACGCGCGGCGCTCGGGCGCGCGACCTCGGCGCCGCGCGCCGAACCGCTCAGCGGGGCCTTCTTCAGCGGCGACGGGGAGAAATTCTCCAGCCATTACTACATCGCCAAATACGAGACGACCGCCCCGCAATGGCGACTGTTCACGGAGGGCCTGTTCGCGCTGGGGCTGGAGGCGCTCGACCCCGAAAGCCCCGCCTGCGCCGCGCATCTCAGCTGGCTGCGCGAAAATGTCCGTCCGATCAACGTGCTCCCCGCCACCGGGATCACCTGGTTCGACGCCCACGCCTTCGCGCGCGCCTACACCGAATGGCTGCTCGGCATCGACGCGCTGCTGGTCGCCGACGGCGCCCGCCCGCTCCTGCCCTGGAGCGCCGGCGCGACCGGGTTCCTGCGGCTTCCGAGCGACGCGGAATGGGAGTACGCCGCGCGCGGCGGGGCTGACGGGGTCAGCCGCGAGGCGCTGGCGCGGGCCGTCTATCCCATCCAGCGCGACGGCGCGACAGTGGAGCCGGAACTGTCCGAAGTCGCCCAGCTCGAAGGCTTCGAGCCGGGCGTCTACGTCTCGGGCGTCGGCAAGCGCGCTCCGAACGCGCTGGGGCTGCACGACGTGCTCGGCAACGCCGAGGAGCTTGTGCTCGACCTGTTCCGCCCGATCCGCCCCGACGGCGCCAAGGGCCAGCTTGGCGGCGCGACCCTTCGCGGCGGCTCGACCCTGACGGACGACGCGCTGATCGGGCTCGGCTATCGGCAGGAGGCGACGCTGTTCGGCCCCGAGGGCGCGATCCGCTCCGGCGCCGCCGGCGCGCGCTTCGCGATCTCGGCGCCGTTCTTCGTCGGCGGCTTCGACCACGCGCGGCCCTATGCGACCGGGCTCGCCAATGACGAGCTTTACGCCGCCATCGACGCCGCCCTCGGGGCGCTCGGCGACGGCGGACAGGGGGGCGCTGCGACGCTCGCGGCGATGGAGAGCTTCGTCGCCCGCGCCACCCGCGACGACCTGCCCTCCGCAGCCCAGGACCTGCTGCGCGAGGCGCGCCAGCTCGTCGCGGAGACGCTGGCCGCCCGCGTGCAGGCCGAGCGCGACGCGCTGCGCGAGCGCTTCATCACCGCCGCGAGCCTG
This sequence comes from Rubrimonas sp., assembly GCF_036788415.1. Lineage (NCBI taxonomy): Bacteria > Pseudomonadati > Pseudomonadota > Alphaproteobacteria > Rhodobacterales > Paracoccaceae > Rubrimonas > Rubrimonas sp. Next base: position 49,430 of record NZ_DAIQNN010000017.1, read on the forward strand.
CTGGTCGGCGTCGACCGGACCGGCGCCAATGTCAACACGGCGCTCGTCGCCATCCACTCCCGCCTCACCAACCCCGAAGTGATCAGCCCGGAGGGCTTCCGCAGCCTGATCGCCCGCTGGCCAGATTTCGAGCGCGACATCGAGGCGCGCGGACGCGAGATCGACAGCGTCTTCGCGTCTTACGTCGAGATCGTCTCGGCCATCGTCGCAGCGCAGGCGCAGGACCGCGCGCAGGCCGCCGAAGCCGCGGCGGCGCGGGTGCGCCTGCTCGACAGCGCGGCGATCTCCACGGCGCTGGCGCGCGCCGCCGACCATGTCGCGGTCGCCGCCCGGACCGGCGCGGTCACCAAGGCGCTGCGCGACGGCTGGATCGTCGAAGCCGATTCCAGCCGCGACGCCCGCCTGAAGATGCTCGAGGAGATCCGCGCCGTCGTCGCGAAGGAGTCGCGTCCATGATCCGCAGAACGCTCGTCGCGCTGGTCCTGCTCGGCGCCAGCTTCCTCGCCGGACAGGCTGTCTCGGAGGGGGAGCGCTCGCAAGAGGCCGCAGCCGCCCTGCTCGCGCTCGAAGAAGCCGAGCTGCGCGAGCGCATGGTCACCGCGCTCGCCATCGCCGAAGGGCTGCGTCTGCGCGGGCGCACCGTGCTGGTCGCGATGACCGAGATCGACCGCGTGCGCGCCGCCCTGCGCGAGTTCAGCCCGACCGACCCCGAGCGCGCGCCGCTCGAAGCCCGGCTCAACGTGCTGGAGACACGCCGCATCGAAGTCGGGCGGATCGTGGACGAGGAGTTCGAGGCCTATCTCGCCATCGTCGCCGAACTCGCCTCCGACCTCTGGCCGCGGCTGCGCCGCGTCGGCGGCGACCTCGAAGCCGATCTGCGCGACCGCCGGCTGTCGCGGCTGGGCGAGCTGATGCCGATACTGCGCGCGCATGTCGAGGAAATGAACCGCGACGGCGCGCTCGACGCCGAGGCCGCGATGCGCTGGCGGCGCGAAGTGGACGACAGCTACGCCTTCCGGGAGGAGCGCCTGCGCCGCCGCGCCGCCCCCGAAGCCCCGATCGCCCCTCCCTCCGCCTCCAAACCTGACGAGGACATCTGACCATGGACGCCGTCCTGAAACCGACGACATTTCCCTGCGCTGTGTCGCGCGCCCTGCGCGGCGGGCTGGCCGCTCTACTCGCCGTCTCGATGACGCTGCAGGGCTGCGCGACCGTGCCGGTCAACGACGTGGCCGACACCTGCGCCCCCAACCGCGCGCCGCTCGCCGCGATCGTCGAGCAATACAACGAGCGCTTCAAGGTCAACGTCGCAGGCGGCGCGGCGGCCGGCGCAGCGGCGGGCGCCGCCATCGGGGCGGCGCGCGGCAACCTGCTCGCCGGTCTTCTGATCGGGGCGGCGACCGGCGCGCTCGCGGGCGCGGCGGTGTCCTACTACAACAACCAGCAGCAGAAATATCAGAACCAGGCCGATCTGCGCCGCGCCATCGACGGCGACATCCGCGCCGCGAAGAACGACGTCGGCTCTGTGGCGAGCGCCGTCACAAGGCTCAACCAGTGCCGCCTGAATCAGTTGGCCGATCTGCGCAAGCGCGTTCAGGGTGGGGCGAGGGGCGAGGCCGAGGCCGCGCAGCTCGCCACGATCCGCCGCTGGATGGACGACGACCGCAAGCTGATCGAGACGGTCGTGGGCGATTTCGCAGACGGCAACAGCATCTACACCGACGCCTACGCCCAGAGCCGGCAGATCGACAAGGACCGCGTCGCGCCGCGGGTCGCCCGCTATCAGCCGAAAGTCGTGCAGCCGAGGACCGCCAAGGGCGCGCCGCCGAAGCTGCCGACCGTCGCCAGCGCGCCGCGCGCAAGCAACGACGCCGAAGCGCTGGTGCTGGCGACGGCCAATCTCCAGGCCTCGCAGCAGGCGCAGGCCCGCGTGCTCGACGCCGAGCTCGACTCCATCGGGCTGCTCTTGAAATGAGCGCGGCGCTCCGGCGCGGTCGCGCGCACCGGAGCGCCCGCGGTCCGCGCGCTCTGGACGAATGGCGGCGGAACGCGGATGCTGCGACCGCCCGTGAGGACCCGCGCCCGCCATGACCGATCCCGCCGCCGCCGACCCCGATCTCGCGGCGGGCTTCTCCGAAGACCAGAGCGCGGCGCTCGCGGCGCTGTCGGAGGTGCTGAGCGCCCATGGCGCAGCCCTCGGCGCCGCAGCCGCGCCGCGAGAGCCGGGCGAAAGCGGGCCCGCCGAGACAGTCGCGGTGCTCGGCAAGGCGGGTTCCGGCAAGACCGCACTGCTCGCCCATCTGGCCCGGGCGCTGGCGGCCTCGGGCCTCGACGCCGTCTCCGCCGATTACGAGCCGCGCCGCAAGCGGACCGGCCGCTCCTTCGCGGTGTTGGCGCCGACCAACAAGGCCGCGAGCGTGCTGCGCGCCCGCGGCGTGCCGGCGACCACCGCGCATCGGGTGCTCTACGTTCCCGTCTACGACCCGGAATTCGAGAAGATCGCGCGCTGGCTGACCGAGCCCGACCAGCCCGAACCGGTCGTCGAGGGCGTCGACGCGGCGATGCTCGCGCGCATCCGCGCGAGCTTTGCGGCGCATGGCTCCGTTCCGGCGGCGCTGGCGGCGTCCGGGCTGCGGGGCGCGGATTTCATCAAGGGCTGGACGCGCCGCGACGAGGCGCTCGACATCGGACTGGTGGACGAGGCCTCGATGCTCGACGACCGCATGGTCGAGGATCTGCGCGAGCTGTTCGACCTGCTCATCCTGTTCGGCGACCCGGCCCAACTCGCCCCGGTCGGCCAATCCGGCGCGATGGTCTTCGACGCGCTGCCGCCCGAGCGAAAGCTCACCCTCGCCCGCGTGCACCGGCAGGCCGAGGGCAATCCGATCCTCGACCTCGCCCACGCGCTGCAGGACCCCGCGCTCGACTTCGAAGGTTTCGAGCGGCTGCTCGAGCTGCTCGCCGCACGAGACGACCGCGTCGCGCTCGCCCCGCGCGCCGACGCGGATCTGATGACCCGCGCGCCGATGCTGTGCTGGCGCAACGCCACCCGCATCCGCCTGATCGCCGCCTTCCGCGCCGCCCATGGCGCTCCGTCTGACCGGCTCGCACCTGGCGAGCCGTTGATCTGCGACGGGGTCGAACTGCCGCTCAAGCACCGCAAGAGCCGTGTCGACCTCGAAGCCCGCGGCCTCGTGAAGGGGGCGCCGGCGGTGTATCTCGGCGAGGGGCGGCGGGGGGGCTTCGCGCGGCTGCATGTGGTCGGCGCGCCGGAGCCGCTGGTCAACGCCGCCGCCATCATCAAGATCGAGACGCCCGACGAGGCCGACCCGCTGATCGCTTCGGCCGCGCGGATGGGGGCGGTGTTCCTGCACGGCGCCGCCTGCACGATCCACAAGGCGCAGGGCTCGCAATGGCCCGAAGTCCAGGTCTTCGCCCCGGACCTCTACGCCGCGGCGCGTTCGGGGCGGATGGAGGCCGGGGTGGAGCTGTGGCGCAGGCTCGCCTATGTCGCGGTCACCCGCGCGCAGGAGCGGCTGTTCTGGGTCTCGCGCTGGCGGATGTCGAAGCCGCAGCGCCCGCTCGGCGTGGACGACCTGTTCGGCGCGCCGAAGGTCGGCTGACCGCGCCGCCGGGCCCGGTCACTTCTCACGCAAATAGTTCGGCGGCTCGCGCGTGATCTGGACGTCGTGGACATGGCTTTCGCTGAGCCCCGCCCCGGTGATGCGCACGAAACGCGCCGTCCGCCGCAGTTCGGCGAGGGTGCGCGACCCGGTGTAGCCCATCGCCGCGCGCAGGCCGCCGCACAGCTGGTGCAGCACCGCCCCGGCCGCGCCCTTGTAGGGCACCTGGCCCTCGACGCCTTCGGGGACGAATTTCCGCTCCGAGACTTCCGCCTGGAAGTAGCGGTCCGCCGAGCCGCGGGCCATCGCGCCGACGCTGCCCATGCCGCGATAGGCCTTGTAGCTGCGGCCCTGATGCAGGAACACCTC
>NZ_DAIQNN010000018.1:0-17715 GCF_036788415.1 Rubrimonas sp.
GGCTACGTCGAGACCCTGTTCGGCCGCCGCATCCACACGCCCGAGATCAACGCCAGCGGCCCGCGCGCCGCCTTCGCCTATCGCGCCGCGATCAACGCGCCGATCCAGGGCACGGCGGCGGACGTGATCCGCCGCGCGATGATCCGCATCCCGCCGGCGCTGAAACGCGAAGGGCTGCGGGCGCGGATGCTGCTGCAGGTGCATGACGAACTGCTGTTCGAAGCGCCCGAAGCGGAAGCCGACGCGGTGATCGCGCTGGCCCGCGAGATCATGGAAGGCGCGGCGGAGCCTGCGGTGCGGCTCGATCCGAAGCTGGCGGTCGAGGCGGGCAAGGGGCCGGACTGGGCGAGCGCGCATTGAGCGGCGGGGGGGCGCGAACTCCCGCCGTTCGAGGGTCACGGCCTTGCCCGGCATTTGCCGCGCAGGACCGGCCGCTCGTGCTCGCTCCGGCAACGGCGGCAGCGAGCCCAGAGTGGCTGATACTGCACGGCGCACGAATGGTCGAGGTGCGCGGACTTCGGCCATTCGCGGCTGTCAACGACACAGAGAGAGCTGCCGAAGCCGTGTTTTGAAACGCGAGAGGGTGGCGCGGTCCCGCTCTGCGAGGGGACGGTGCCTTGGGGAAAGGTGCCTTGGCTAAAGCGGTTTCGTCAGCAGGATCCAGTCGTTCCCCGGGCCGTCCCAGCCACCCTTAAGGATGGGGCGGCGGGCCATCTCGGTGTAGCCATAGGCGGCGTAGAGCGCGCGCGCTGGAGCGTGGGCGTCGGAGACGACTAAGCAGATCAGATCGTGGCGGCCGGCGCGGGCGATGGCCTCGGCTGTGTCGAGCAGTCGGCGGGCGAGGCCTTGGCGGCGGGCGCTCTCGACAGTGGCGAGGTCGTTGAGGTACCAGCTGCCGAGGACGAGATTTTGAAGCTCGAGAACGGGGAGGTAGATGCCGGCCTCAGCGAGTTCCATGGGCTCCAGCCCAATAGGATTCCCCAACAATACCGCCTCGACGCCCTCGCCTCGATCCACGACGACCATGGTCTGTCCGTCTTCCATGCGGCCGATCTGGCGGAGGCGGCCGATTTCCCACGGATCACCCTCAGCGCCAGCCTTCTCCTGCCAGTGGTGCAGGAGGATGCCGCCCGAGGCTGCGTTGTTGAGCCGCGCGACGACCGCCGCATCCTCGCGCCGGAAGGGGCGAAGCGGCGGCGCGAGCGGGATCGGGCAAGCGGCTTCTGTGAACATGGGCGTGCTGGGTATGGGTGCTCTTCCCTCAAGTTTGTTCAGCAGACCCTAATAGGCATATCTGCACTGCCCTACGATTCGCCTCTTCAATCGACTGACAGGTCCTGCGGGTCAGGCGTTCTACGCCCGTGCCGGCAGCGGCTGTCGTGTAGCCACGCAGATTTCTGCGGATCACCCCACCGTTTGCGAACGACCGCTCAATATACGTTTCTGCCGGCCGTCGCCGGAATCCGAACGACAGCAATGTCCGTACTGCCGACCATGCCGTAGGGTCAGGCGAACGGCAGCTTTCCATGCCAGCTTAGGCTCTGTGGAGCATCGCCGCGAGTGACCCTTTCGTGCGCAAATCCGCCAGAGCCCCACGCCGCGAACCGCATCCTCCGTCGCGGGCGCAGCCGCGCCGGGCGCGCAGACGACACGCCCGCCGGCCCCAAACCGGTTGCCCCGAAGCCCCCGCGCGCGCATATAGGCGAGGCGTGACAGGAGGCCCCCATGCAGACCCGCAGCAAGCTGTTCGACGATCTCTCCAAGCTGATGACCAACGCCGCGGGCGTCGCGCAGGGCATGCGCGAGGAAGCCGAGACGCTGGTGCGCGGGCGGGTCGAGCGCTTCATCGCCGACGCCGATCTTGTGACGCGCGAGGAGTTCGAGGCCGCGCGCGACATGGCCCAGAAGGCCCGCGAGGAGAACGAGGCGCTGCGCGCCGAGATCGCCGCCCTCGCCGACCGTCTCGCCGCCGTCGAGAAGCGCCGCGCGACCAAGGCGAGCGACAAGACCTCCGACTGACCTCCGACCCTCTCCGAGCGGCGGTCCGCCCCGGCGCGGACCGGTCGCCCCCTGTCCGACATTTGTCCGACGGAAGTCCGACGAATGTCAGACGTTTGTCCGACAAGAGTCCGACGGAAGTCCGACGCGGCGCGCCGCGAACTGCGTCGCCTTGCGCGCAGATTCCACGAAAGCGTCGCAATTCAGCATTTGCACGCGGGCGGATTCTCCCCCACCATATGTCGTGGGACGGGGCGAAAGACCCCGCGACCAGTAGGCGGTCCGCACTGCCCCTAGGGGATGCCTTCCCTGCGGGGCGCAACAACAGGAGCGCGAGGCATGGAAGCCGTCGAGCACGCAGTCCTGACTGACGATCTCCACCCCATCGACATCGTCGAGACTCTGGCCGAACACCGCGACTGGGATTTCGATCGCGTCTGCGAGGACCAGATCGCGATGGCGGTCGAAGGTCAGTGGCGCACCTACTCGATCTCGCTGGCCTGGGCCGGCCATGACGACACGCTGCGCCTGATCTGCAGCTTCGAGATGGACCCGCCCGAGGCCCGGCTCGCCGAACTCGCCGATGTGATCGCCCGCGCCAACGACGCCTGCTGGACCGGCGGCTTCAGCCTCTGGCGCGACCAGCAGCTGATGGTCTATCGCTACGCCCTCACGCTCGCCGGCGGCGCCCAGCCGACGGCGGGCCAGATCGACGCCATGCTGCGCGCCGCGGTCGGCGCCTGCGAGCGGTTCTATCCCGCCTTCCAGCTCGTCGCCTGGGGCGAGGAGACCGCCGAAAAGGCGATGGGCGTCGCCATGCACGAGGCCTACGGCCGCGCCTGACGCAGCTGCGGCCTCTCGAAGGAGGGAGGCCGCGATGACGGCGGATCTGGCGCAGGTCGCCGGGCGGGGCGTGGTTCTGCTCGGCTGCGGCAAGATGGGAAGCGCGCTGCTGGAAGGCTGGCTCGCCGCCGGCCTTCCGCCCTCGGCGGCGCACGTCCAGGAGCCGCATCCCTCTGACGCCGTTGCGGATTTCTCCGCCCGCGGCGCTCAGGTCAACGGCCCGCTCCCCGCCGCGCCGGCGGCGGTCGTCCTCGCCGTGAAGCCGCAGATGATGGCCGAGGCGCTGGCCCCGCTCGCGCCGCTGGCCGGCGGCGAGACGCTGTTTCTCTCGATCGCCGCCGGGCTCAAGCTCGCCTGGTTCGAGGCGGCGCTCGGGGCGGAGACGCCCATCGTGCGCGCCATGCCCAACACCCCCGCCGCGGTCGGGCGAGGCGCTACCGCGCTGATCGCAAACGCTGCGGGAGCCCGCTTCATGCCGCTGGCCGAGGGGCTCGCCGGCGCGGTCGGCGAAACGGCGCCGCTCGAAACCGAAGCGCAGATGGACGCGGTCACCGCCCTGTCGGGCTCCGGCCCGGCCTATGTGTTCCACATGATCGAGGCGCTCGCCGGCGCAGGGGTCGCCGAAGGCCTGCCCGAAGACCTCGCGATGCGGCTCGCCCGGGCCACGGTTTGCGGAGCGGGCGAACTGGCGTGGCGCAGCGCCGAGACGGCCGAGGCGCTGCGCCGCGCCGTCACCAGCCCCGGCGGCACGACGCAGGCCGGCCTCGGCCCGCTGATGGACCCAGAGACCGGACTGCCGCCGCTGATGCGCCGCACCGTCGCCGCCGCCGCAGCCCGCAGCCGCGAACTCGGCGGCTGATCCGTCGCAGCCGAGCCCCTTGCAATTTTTTGTGCACTGCACAATATTGGGTGTCGGAAAGGGGCGGCCGTCAGCGTCCCTCCACAGCGCGGCGCGCGACGCGCCAGCGCGCAGACACAAGGAGAGACGCCATGTTCGAAAAGGGCATGTTCCCGTTCGACGCCGAGAAGATGGCCGAGATGTTCAAGGTTCCCGACATGACGAAGATGTTCGAGACCATGAAGCTGCCGGGTTTCGACCCGCAGGCCATGATGGAGACCCAGAAGAAGAACGTCGAAGCGCTGGTCGCCGCCAATCAGGCCGCCGCCGCCGGCTATCAGGACTTCTTCAAGAAGCAGATGGCGATCTTCGAAGAGACGATGCACACCGCGCAGGCGCAGATCGCCGCGATGGGCGAAGGCATGAGCCCCGACAGCGCCGCCAAGCAGGCCGACCTCTACAAGGTCGCCTTCGAGAAGGCGCTCGCCAACATGACCGAGCTCGCCGAAGCCGCGAAGAAGGCCAATGAAGAGGCGTTCGCGATCGTCTCGGCCCGCGTCAAGGAGAGCATCGCCGAGCTGCAGGCCCTCGCGCCGAAGATGTGATCCGATCGCTGCGGCGCGCCGCGCGCGCTGCGGACATCTTGAGGCCGCTCGCCCTCGCCGGCGGGCGGCCTTATGATTCGCGCTGGGCGCAGGCGGGAGGGCGGAGCGTGGGCGAGATCGGCATCGAGGATTTCCTGAAGCTCGACATCAGGCTGGGCCGGGTGATCGACGCGCAGCCATTCCCCGAGGCGCGCAAGCCGGCGTTCCGGTTGTGGATCGATTTCGGCCCGGAAATCGGCGTGCGCAAGAGCTCGGCGCAAATCACCGAGCGTTACGCGCCGCAGACGCTGATCGGGCGGCTGGTGATGGGCGTGGTGAACCTGCCGCCGCGCCAGATCGGCCCGTTCCGCTCCGAAGCGCTGACGCTCGGCGTGGCGGACGCCGACGGCGCGGTGATCCTCGTCGCGCCGGACGCCGACGCCCCGCTCGGAGCGCGGCTGCACTGACCGTTCGGAGCGGCGCCGAGGGCCGCGCGCGGGATTTGAACCGACGCGGTCGAGCCGCTACCTTGTCGGCGATGGATTGTCTCCGACGCCTCGGCCACGCCCTTGCGGCGCTGCTCGCACTCGCGGTCCCGCTCCGGGCGGCGGAGCCTGTGGACGTCGCGCTGGCGCTCGCGGTCGACATCTCGCTGTCGATGGATCAGGACGAGCTGCGCGCCCAGCGCGACGGCTATGTGGCGGCGCTCGAACACCCGGCAGTGCTCGACGCCATCGCCCGCGGCGCGCGCGGGCGAATCGCGCTGACCTATTTCGAATGGGCCGGGCCATGGAGCCAGACGGTCGTCGCGCCCTGGACGGTGATCGCGACGCCGGAGGACGCCGCCGCCTTCGCCCAGCGCCTCGCCTTCGCGCCGCTGCGCAGCGGGCGGGGCACCTCGATCTCGGGCGCCATCGCCTTCGGCCTCGACCTGCTCGGGGCGGCGCCCCCGGCGGACCGCCGCGTCATAGACGTCTCGGGCGACGGGCCGAACAATCTGGGCGTGCCCGTCGAGCAGGCGCGCGACGCGGCGCTCGCGCAGGGCGTCGAGATCAACGGTCTGCCGCTGATGTTCAAGCGGCCCGACATGCTGTTCTCGATTCCCGATCTCGACATCTATTACGAGGAATGCGTGATCGGCGGCCCGACCGCCTTCGTGTTGCCGGTCCTCGGCCCCGAACGCTTCGTCGATGCGGTTCGCACCAAGCTGATCATGGAGATCGCGGGCGTCCAGCCGCCGGCGCGGCTGATCCGCGCCGCCTCGACGCGCATCGACTGCATGATCGGCGAGCGGCTCTATCGCGCCTGGCGCAGCCGCCTCGACGGCAACTGAGCGCGGCTCAGCCCTTCCCGAGGGGGCTCAGCCGCGTCACATGCCCCATCTTGCGCCCCGGGCGCGCCTCCGCCTTGCCGTAGAGGTGCAGCGCCGCGCCCGGTTCGGCGGCGATGCGCGCCCAGCCCAAGGCCTCGTCGCCGATCAGGTTCTCCATCACCGCGTCGGCATGGCGCGCGGGGTCGCCGAGCGGCCAGAGGCACACCGCGCGGACATGCTGGGCGAACTGGTCCACGGCGCAGGCCTCGATGGTCCAGTGGCCGGTGTTGTGCACGCGCGGGGCGATCTCGTTGGCCAGAAGCCGCCCGTCCGGCATGTGGAAAAGCTCCACCCCCATCACGCCGACATAATCGAGCGCGTCGAGGATCGCCCGCGCGATCCCCTGCGCGCGCGCCGCCGTTTCCGCGTCGATGGCGGCGGGCGCGGCGCTGCGGCGCAATATGCCGCCGCGATGGATGTTCTCGGCGGGGTCGTAAGCCGCGAAGCCGCCATCCGCGCCGCGCGCCGCCACCACCGAGATCTCGCGGGCGAAGAGCGCCACCGCTTCGAGGATCGCAGGCTGGCCGTCCATCGCGGCGAGCGCCGCTTCGGCCTGATCGGGCCGGTCGATGCGGGCTTGACCCTTGCCGTCATAGCCCATGCGGCGGGTCTTGAGGATCGCGGGAAGGCCGAGCGCCGCCAGCGCCGCGCGCAGGCTGTCGGCGTCGTCCACTGGCGCGAAACCCGCCGTGCCGACGCCTGCCGCGTTGAGAAACTGCTTCTCGTCGAGCCGGTCCTGCGCGACGGCGAGCGCGCGCGCGCCGGGCCGCACCGAGACGAGCGGCGCGAGCGTCTCTACCGCCGCCACCGGCACGTTCTCGAATTCCAGCGTGACCACGTCCACCGACGCCGCGAAGCGCCGCAGCGCGTCGGCGTCGTCCCAGTCGCCGCGAATCACCGGGGCGACGTCCGCCGCAGGCGGATCGGCCTCCGGCGCGTAGAGCCGCGCCTTCAGCCCCATCCGCGCCGCCGCGATGGCGAGCATCCGCCCCAACTGGCCTGCGCCGAGTATCCCGACAGTCCCGCCGGGGCCGATCCGCTCAGACATCCTCGACGCTCTCCGCCACCGCCGCGCTCTGCGCCGCGCGCCAGGCGTCGAGCCGCGCCGCAAGCTCCGGGTCGGTCGTCGCCAGCATCGCCACCGCGAGCAGCGCGGCATTGGCCGCCCCCGCCTCGCCGATGGCGAGCGTCCCCACCGGCACGCCGCGGGGCATCTGGACGATGGAGAGCAGGCTGTCGAGCCCCGAGAGCGCGCGGCTCTGCACCGGCACGCCGAGCACGGGAATTCGCGTTTTCGCCGCCAGCATCCCCGGCAGATGCGCAGCCCCCCCCGCGCCCGCGATGATCGCCCGCAAGCCCCGCCCGGCGGCGGCGTCGGCATAGGCGAACAGGCGATCGGGGGTGCGGTGCGCCGAGACCACCTTCGCCTCGTGCGGCACGTCGAATTCGGTGAGCAGGTCGGCGGCGGCGCGCATCGTCGGCCAGTCCGACCGGCTGCCCATCACCACGCCGATCAGCGGCGTCCGCATCCTCGCTCTCCCTCCTGACCCCAGACAGCGCGCGACCATAGAAGTGCGCGCGCGCGGCGGGAAGGGCGGCTACTCGGCGAAATGGCAGGCGACCGACCGCCCGTCGGCGAGTTTCCGGAAGGCCGGCGCCTCCTCGGCGCACAACGGCTTGGCGATCGGGCAGCGCGTGCGGAAGCGGCAGCCCGAAGGCGGGTTGGCGGGGCTCGGCACGTCGCCGGTCAGGATGATGTGCTTGCGCGTCGCCTCGACCTTGGGGTCGGGGATCGGCACCGCCGAGAGCAGCGCCTGCGTGTAGGGGTGCTTCGGGCTCCCGTAGAGCTTGTCGCGGTCGGCGAGCTCGACCACGCCGCCCAGATACATCACCGCCACCCGGTCGCAGATGTGGCGCACCATGCTGAGGTCGTGGCTGATGAACAGATAGGTCAGGCCCAGCCGGTCCTGCAGCTCCTCCATCAGATTGACCACCTGCGCCTGGATCGAGACGTCGAGCGCCGCGATCGGCTCGTCGGCGACGATGAAGGAGGGCGAGAGCGCCAAGGCCCGCGCGATCCCGATGCGCTGGCGCTGTCCGCCCGAGAACTCGTGCGGGTAGCGGTTGGCGAAGCTGGGGTTCATGCCGACCGCGTCGAGCAGCTCCGCCACCCGCGCCTGCCGCTCGGCGACGCGGCCATGCTCGTCGAGCGGCTCTGCGATGATCGAGCCCACAGTCATGCGCGGGTTCAGGCAGGCCTGCGGGTCCTGGAAGATCATCTGCATCCGAGGCCGCGCCTTGCGCAGCGCCTCGCCCTTGAGGCTTGCGATGTCGCGCCCCTCGAACAGGATGCGCCCGCGCGTCGGCTCGTAGAGCCGCAGGATCGCGCGCCCGGTGGTGGATTTTCCGCAGCCCGATTCGCCGACCAACCCCAGCGTCTCGCCGCGGCGGATCTCGAAGCTCACCCCGTCCACCGCCCGCACGGCGCCGACCTGCCGGCGGAACACGCCCTTGTAGATCGGGAAATGCACGGCGAGGTCGTCCACCCGCAGCAGCGGGTCGGTCGCCGCTGGCGCCGCGTCAAGCGCCATGCGCGCCTCCTTCGGCGAGCCAGCACGCCGCGCCATGCTCTGGCCCGACCGCGATCAGCGGCGGATTGGCGGCGCGGCAACGGTCGTGCGCCTGCGCGCAGCGCGGGGCGAAGGGGCAGGAGGCGGGCGGCGCCGTCAGCAGCGGCGGCTGGCCGGCGATGGTCTTGAGCTTGTCGGCGCGGTCGCCGTCGAGGCTCGGCAGCGTCTCGAGCAGCGCGCGCGTGTAGGGATGGGTGGGCCGCTCGAACAGCTCCATCACGGGGGCGTATTCCACGACCTGCCCGCCATACATCACCATCACCCGGTCGGCGATGCCGGCGACCACGCCCAGATCATGCGTGATCCAGATCACCGCAGCCCCGATGCGGCTGCGCAGATCCTTCACCAGCTCGAGGATCTGCGCCTGGATGGTCACGTCGAGCGCGGTCGTCGGCTCGTCGGCGATCAGCACTTTCGGGTCGCAGGCCAGCGCGATGGCGATCATCACGCGCTGGCGCATGCCCCCCGAGAACTGGTGGGGGTAGTCGTCGAGCCGCGGCTCCGGGTTGGGGATCCCGACCAGCGCCAGCAATTCGGCGGCCCGCTTGCGCGCCTGCGCGCGGCTCATCCCCAGATGCGCCCGCAGCGGCTCCATCAGCTGGAAGCCCACGGTGAAGACCGGGTTGAGCGAGGTCATCGGGTCCTGAAAGACGAAGCCGATGCGCCGGCCCCGCACGCCCCGCAGCTCCTTCTCCGACAGCCGCGACAGGTCGCGCCCCTCGAACATGATCCGCTCCGCCTCGATCCGCGCGGGGGGCGAGGGGATGAGGCGCAACAGCGACATCATGGTGACCGACTTGCCCGAGCCGCTTTCGCCGACGACGCCAAGCAGTTCGCCCGGCCGCAGCGAGAAGCTGACGTCGTTCACCGCATGGATCGCGCCGTCGCGCACGCCGAAGCGGGTGCGCAGGCCCACGACTTCGAGGACTGGCGGTGCGGTATCGGCGTCGTGAGGGGCGTCGAGGCCCATGCGCGTCTCCCGGCGTCAGGGCGCCCGCGCGCCCTGCCCGATATGAGCGCGCGCGGCGCTGCGCCGCAACCGCTAACCGCGATCAGCCCAGTTCGAATGTCGCGACGCCGAAGACGCGCCGCAAATCCTCCGCCGGCGCCGGGCCCCGCCACATCCGCGCCGTCTCGAAGGCGGGCGCCATTCCGAGCGCCTCGACCATCGCGACCGCCTCGGCGTTGGGCTCAGGGAGGTCGAGCGCGACCGGACCCTCCGGCGCGAGCGCCGCCAGCGCGCCGAGCAGCGCCTCGGCCTCGGCGCGGCTCTCGGCGAAGAGCGGGCCGATCTTGGAGCCCTCCACGCAAGCCCGGATCGCGCCGTAGCCGCGCAGCGCGCCGTCGCGCACCAGCGCCAGCGCATGGCGGGTGGCGCAAGGGGCCATCCACGCACGCAGGAAGGCGGGGCGGGCGTAACCGGCGACCTCCGCGTCGCGGGCGAGGATCGCGGCGCGCAGCGCGTCGTCGATGGGCCGCGCTTCGGCGCAGGGCGCGCCCGCCAGCCGTCCGGTGAAGCGCAGATTGCGGTGCGACAGCGCGAAGCCCGAGCGGCGGTAGTTGTCCTGCTGCGCCACCACCCCGTCGAGGCCGACGCGCACCCCCTCCAGCCGCGCCATACCCGCCTTCCACAGCCCGAAGCCGACGCCTCGCCCCCGATGCTCCGGGCGGCAGATGTAGAGGCCCAGAAACCCGACATCCGGCGCATGGCGCACCACCGAGATCGCCGCCGCCGGCGCGCCGTCGATCTCGGCGAGCAGGAAGCCTTCCGGATCGGTCGCATGGAACGCCTCGGCGTCGGCGAAGCCCGGATTCCAGCCCTCCGCCCGCGCCCAGCCGAGCACGTCGCGCAACTCGTCGAGCGTCATCGCCCGCGCGGTCACGGAGTCATGTCCAGCGCCTGCGCCAGATCGCGGGCCGGTGCGGCGCGCGGGGAGAAGTCGAGCCCCGCCACGAGGTCGTCGAGATGGCGGCGCATGGCCGCCTCGGCCCCCGCGGCGTCGCCCTGCGCCAGCGCCTCGGTCAGAGCGTCATGCGCGCAGGACTGGCACAGCGCCTCCGCCCGCCGCCAGTAGAGCGCGACGGCCAGCGAGGAACGGGCGATCAGCAGCGCGACGAAGCTTGCGAGCGTGCGCTGCCCGGCGACGCCCGCGATCAGCACGTGGAACTGGCCGGACAGATAGACCGCGCGGTCCTGCGCGCCCGCGTCGAGCGCGGCGCGCTCTTCGGCGAGATGGGCGCGCAGCCGGGCGAGCGCCGCCGCGTCGCAGCGCGCCGCCGCCAGCCGCGCGACATGCGGCTCGACCAGCGCGCGCGCCTCGAACACCTCGCGCGCCTCCCGCGGGGCGGGGCTCGCGACGAAAGCGCCGCGGTTGCGCGCGATCTCGACCACCCCGTCATGCGCGAGCGCCCGCAGCGCCGCCCGGGCGACCGTCCGCCCGACGCCGCAGGCCGCAGCCACGCCCTCTTCTGAGAGCTTGGCGCCGGGCGCCAGCCGATGCGCCAGCACTGCGCGCAGCAGCCGCGCCCGCACCGCCTCGGACGCCGCGTCGGCGGCGCCGGAAGCGGCGTCGGGCGGGTCGGCGAGGGCGGCGTCGTGCGAAATCATGCGCGCGCTCCTGGGGTCTCGGGCTCCCCAGAGTGCAGCGGCGACCCGCCCGGCGCCAAGCGAAGATTGTGTACAATTAATGAGCGGATTGGCGCATAGTTTGCCGCGCCGATGGGCTTGGGGCGAACGCCGCGCGGACCGCGCGCGCCGGCGCGCCCGACGGATCAGAGGCTTGCCGGGCCGCAAGCCGTCTGGCGCCGCCCTTGCATTGAAAGGTCGACTGAACGCGGAGGCTGCATGCGGACGGCTCTGGACCTCGAACTGGCGAGCGTCACCAAACGCTATGGCGAGGCGCTGGCGGTGGACGCGATCTCGCATCTGTTTCCAGCCGGCGCCTATTGCTGTCTGCTCGGCCCGTCCGGCTGCGGCAAGTCCTCGACGCTCCGCATGATCGCGGGCCACGAGAGCGTGACCAGCGGCGACATCGTCCTCGGCGCGGAGAACGTGACCGACCGGCCCCCCGCCGCGCGCGGCACCGCAATGATGTTCCAGTCCTACGCGCTGTTCCCGCATCTGAGCGTCGCCGACAACGTCGCCTTCAGCCTCAAGATGAAGGGCGTGGACAAGCCGACCCGCCGCGCCCGCGCGATGGCGCTCTTGGAACTGGTGGACATGGTCCCCTACGCCGAGCGCCGCCCAGCCCAACTGTCGGGCGGCCAGCAGCAGCGCGTGGCGCTCGCCCGCGCGCTGATCACCGAGCCCTCGGTGCTGCTGCTCGACGAGCCGCTCTCCGCCCTCGACCCCTTCCTGCGCATCCGCATGCGCGCCGAGCTCAAGCGACTGCAGCGCGAACTCGGCGTCACCTTCATCCACGTCACCCACGGGCAGGACGAGGCGCTGGCGCTCGCCGACGACATCGTGCTGATGAACAACGCCCGCATCGAGCAGTCCGGCTCGCCGCGCGAGGTGTTCGACGCGCCGCGCACCGAATTCGTCGCGCGCTTCATGGGCGGGCACAACGTGATCCAGCTCGACCGCGGCAAGATCGCGCTGCGCTGCGATCGCACCCAGGTCAGCCGCGCCGCCGTCGGCGGCGCGCCGAACGGCGCGCTCTCGGCCATCGTCGCGGGCGCCGAGTTCCAGGGCCCGACCGTCACGCTGGCGCTGCGCACGCTGCAAGACCACGACCTCGCCGCCACCATCCCCGACGCCGCGTTCTTCGCCGACCCCTTCGCGCCGGGCGACGCCGTGTCGGTGACGTGGCGCGAGGCCGACCAGCACGCGCTGGCCGAATGACGACCCAACCAGAACAGGGAGACGACCGCATGACCGAGACCACCGCCAAGGGCCTGAGCCGCCGCAAGCTGCTCCAGACCGCCGCTGTCGGCGCCGCCGCCACGGCCTTCCCCGCGCCGATGATCTGGGCGCAGAACATCAAGGACGTCACGCTGCGCCAGTTCGGCACCGGCGTGTCGAACCTCAACGAGGTGGCGCAGAAGGTGAAGGAGGATCTCGGCTTCACCCTCGAGATGACCGCGCTCGACAGCGACAGCGTCACCCAGCGCGCCGCCACCCAGCCCGGCAGCTTCGACATCGCCGACATCGAGTACTGGATCTGCAAGAAGGTCTGGCCCTCGGGCAACCTTCAGGCGATGGACACCAGCAAGATCGCCAATTACGACAAGATCGTCGGCATCTTCCGCGACGGCAAGCTGACGCCCGAGAGCACCATCGCGCAGGGCACGGCGCCCCATTCGGTGGGCTTCGTCGAAGGCCCCGGTTCCAAGACCTTCGTGCAGGAAGAGTCGGGCTGGATGACGCTGATCCCGACGATCTACAACGCCGACACGCTCGGCATCCGCCCCGACCTGATCGGCCGCCCCATCGAGAGCTGGGCGGAGCTGCTGAACCCCGAATTCCGCGGCAAGGCCTCGATCCTCGACATCTCCGCCATCGGCATCATGGACGCCGCGATGGTCTGCGAGGCCATGGGCGAGATCCAGTACGGCGACAAGGGGAACATGACGCGGGAGGAGATCGACAAGACGATGGCGATCCTCACCGCGGCCAAGAAGGACGGGCAGTTCCGCGCCTTCTGGAAGAGCTTCGACGAGTCGGTGAACCTGATGGCCTCGGGCGAGGTGGTGATCCAGTCGATGTGGTCGCCGGCGATCACCGCCGTCCGCTCCAAGGGCATCCCTTGCGTGTATCAGCCGCTGAAGGAGGGCTACCGGTCCTGGGGCGGCGGCATCGGGCTGTCGAAGAACCTCACCGGGCTCGAACTCGATGCGGCCTACGAGTACATCAACTGGTATCTCTCCGGCTGGGTCGGCGGCTTCCTGATGCGGCAGGGCTACTACTCGGCCGTGCCCGAGACGTCCAAGCTGTTCATGACCGAGGACGAGTGGGGCTACTGGTTCGAGGGCAAGCCGGCGCAGGGCGACATCGTCAACCCGCAGGGCGTGAAGATGGAGAGCGCCGGCGCAATCCGCGACGGCGGCTCCTTCTACGACCGCATGGGCTCGGTCGCCTGCTGGAACGCGGTGATGGACGAGAACACCTATCTCGTCCGCAAGTGGAACGAGTTCATCGCGGCCTGATCCCGCTGCGACGCGACCGCCCCTCCCCCGCAGCGGGGAGGGGTCCACGGCCCCGCCCCCCGGAGACGCGATGCACGCCCTCGCCAGACTGCCCGCCGCCCTGTCGTCCTGGCTGCTCGCGGCCCCGCTCGCGCTGGTCCTGGCGTTCTTCCTCGTCCTGCCGATCGCGACCGTCGCGGTCGTCAGCTTCTGGACTCAGACCGAGTTCTCCTTCCACCCGGAATTCACGCTGGAGAACTACGACTTCCTGCTGACCTCGCCGGTCACGCTGTCCGTCTATCTCAAGACATTCACCTATGTCGCGCTGACGTGGTTCTTCACGCTGACAATCGGCTTCACGGTCGCCTATTTCCTCGCCTTCCATGTGCGCAGCCTGTCCTGGCAGATCGGGCTGTTCCTGCTGTGCACCATCCCGTTCTGGACCTCGAACATCATCCGCATGATCTCGTGGATCCCGTTTCTCGGCCGCAACGGCATCGCCAATTCGACGCTCATGGAGTTGGGCCTGATCGACGCGCCGCTCGAATGGCTGCTGTTCTCCGACTTCGCCGTGGTGCTGGCCTTCGTGCATCTCTACACGCTGTTCATGGTGGTCCCGATCTTCAACACCATGATGCGCATCGACCGCGCGCTGATCGAGGCGGCGCGCGACGCCGGCGCCTCGGGCTTCCAGATCCTGACCAACGTGATCATTCCGCTGACCAAGCCCGGCATCATGATCGGCTCGATCTTCGTGGTCACGCTGGTGATGGGCGATTTCATCACCGTGCGCTTCATGTCGGGCGGGCAGTCGGCCTCGGTGGGCCGGGTGATCTCCAACGAGATCGCGCTGCTGCAATACCCCGCCGCCTCGGCCAGCGCCGTGCTGCTGCTGGTCGTCGTGCTGATGATGATCGCCGCGATGCTGCGCGCCGTCGACATCCGCAAGGAGCTCTGAGCGATGGAGAAACGCCCGCGCTCCTTCTATTTTCTCGCCGCCTTCTTCGCGCTGTTCGTGCTGTTTCTCTACGGGCCGACGCTGACCATCGCGATCCTGTCCTTTCAGGGGCCGCAAGGGGGCTTGACCTTCCCGATGAACGGGGTCTCCACGCACTGGTTCGTCAATCTGTTCGAGCAGCAGGCGGTGGGCGACATCTGGGGCTCGTTCCGCCGCTCGCTGGCGCTGGGGCTGGCGGTGATGGTCACGACGGTCGTCGTCTCGGTGATGGCGGGGCTGGCGTTCCGCCGCCGGTTCCTCGGCGCGAACGTGCTGTTCTATCTGGCGGTGGCGAGCCTGATCATCCCGTCGATCCTCGTCTCGCTGGGCGTGGGGCTGATCTTCAACATCCTCGAATGGCCGGTGCACTGGGCGACCTCCGGCTTCGGCTCGCAGCTGACATGGACGCTGCCTTTCGGCCTGCTGATCATGTTCGCCGTGTTCAACCGCTTCGACAAATCCTATGAGGAGGCCGCGCGCGACCTCGGCGCCTCTCCCTGGCAGACGGTGCGCCATGTCGTGCTGCCGATCATCGCGCCGGCGCTGATCGGGGTGGCGCTGTTCGGCTTCACGCTGAGCTATGACGAATTCGCCCGCACGCTGCTGACGGCGGGCAGCTACAACACCCTGCCGCTCGAGATCTTCGGCATGACGACCAACGTCACCACGCCCGTGCTCTATGCGCTCGGCACGCTGACCACCGTGTTCTCGATGGCGGTGATCCTGTGCGCGCTGCTGATCTTCTGGCTCGCGCGCCGGCGGCGCGCCTGAGCGCTATGCGGCTTCTGATCGTCAATCCCAACTCCACGCAGGCGATGACCGACGCCGTCGCGCGCATCGCCGTCGAGGCCGCCCCGGCGGGCGTCGCGATCGTCGCGCGCACCTCGCTGTCGGGTCCGCCCGCCATTCAGGGCGCGGAGGACGGCGAGGCGGCGATCCCCGGCCTGCTCGCCGAGATCGCCAAGGGCCGCGCCGAGGGCTTCGACGCGGCCATCGTCGCCTGTTTCGACGACACCGGCCTCGCCGAGGCGCGCGCGGCCTTCGGCGGGCCGGTGCTGGGGATCGGGCAGGCGGCGTTTCACGCGGCGGCGCTCCTCGGGGGGCGGTTCTCGGTGGTTACGACGCTCGCCGTATCGATCCCCGTCATCGAGGGAAATCTCATCGCCTGCGGGCTCGCCGCCTCTTGCGCGCGGGTGCGGGCGAGCGGCGTGCCGGTGCTCGCGCTCGAGGCAGACCCGACGGCGACCGAACGCGTCGCCGCCGAGATCGCGCGGGCGCAGGCCGAGGACGGCGTCGCCGCCGTGGCGCTGGGCTGCGCCGGGATGGGGGCGCTGGCCGACGCGCTGCGCGCGCGGCTGAGTGCGCAATTGGGGCCGGGCGCGCCGCATCTGGTCGACGGGGTGCGCGCGGCGGTGCGGCTGGCGCCGGCGCTGGTCGGGCTCTGAGCGTCAGGAATTCGCGAGCAGCGCCGCATTGCCGCCGGCGGCGGTGGTGTCGACGCAGAGATGGCGCTCCACCACGAACCGCTCCGGCGACCGCAGGTCGCGGACCAGCGGCAGGATCGGGCCGTCGCGCGCGGCGAGCGCCCGGCGCAGGGCGCGCCCGCGCTCCGGGCCGCCCGCATCGGCGACCAGCGCGAAGCCCTGCAGCGTCGCGAGCGCCTCGGGCGCCATCGCGCCGTCCAGCGCCGCGACCGGCGCACCCGCCGCCCGCAGCGCCGCCGCCGCCTCGGGGGCGCCGGGCGCGATCATCAGCGCGCCGCAGCCCGTCCCCAGCGCCAGAACGGCCTGCGCGAGCGCGGTCCGCGCGTCGGGGCCGAGGCACAGGGCGGTTCCGCGGGGATGCAGGGTCAGGCGGTTGCTCTCGCCGGTGGGCCCCGGCATCTCGAACGGGCCGGGGTCGAAGCGGTCGAGCGCCGCGAGCGCCTCGGCGACCGGCCCTTCGGCGCCGGCCAGCGCGGCGGCCAGCGCCTTGCGGATGTCGGGCCGTTCGGCCGATCCGCGCGCGGCGAGCGTCGCGAGCCCGGCCTGCGCGGCGGTCGCGTCGATCTGCTGCGCGTCTTCCGCCTCGGGAGTTTCCTGCGACGGCGCGCGCCGGAGCCGGCGCAGATAGAATGGCCCGCCCGCCTTCGGCCCCGTTCCCGACAGCCCTTCGCCGCCGAAGGGCTGCGAGCCGACGACCGCCCCGATCTGGTTGCGGTTGACATAGACGTTGCCGACATGAAGGCGCTCTGCGACGCGCCGCACGCGGGCGTCGATGCGGCTGTGCAGTCCGAAGGTCAGCCCGTAGCCCGAAGCGTTCACCGCGTCGATCACCCGGTCGAGGTCGCGGGCGCGGAAGCGGGCGACATGCAGCACCGGGCCGAACACCTCGCGCTCGAGCGCCGCGATCCCCTCCACTTCGATAACCGTCGGGCCGACGAACAGGCCCCGCATCGGCGCCTGAAGCCGTTTCAGCACGCGCCCCGCCGCCGCCTGCGCCTCGATATAGCTCTCGATGTCGGCGCGCGCCTGCTCGTCGATCACCGGGCCGACATCCGCGTCGAGCGCCCAGGGGTCGCCGATCTCCAGCGCGTCCATCGCGCCGAACAGCATCGTCAGCAGCCGCTCGCAGGCCTCCTCCTGCACATAGAGCATCCGCAGCGCCGAGCAGCGCTGGCCCGCCGAGCGGAAAGCCGAGGCGACGATGTCGCGCACCGCCTGCTCGGGCAGCGCCGTGCTGTCGACGATCATGGCGTTGAGGCCGCCGGTCTCGGCGATCAGCGCGGCGTCCGCGGGCGCATTGTCGGCCAGAGCGCGATGGATGAGGCGGGCGACCTCGGTCGAGCCGGTGAAGCAAACCCCGCCGATGCGCGGATCGGCGCAGAGCGGGCCGCCGACGCCGGGGCCGTCGCCGGGGAGAAGCTGGAGCGCGGCGGACGGAACCCCGGCCTCGCGCATCAACTCCACTGCGCGGGCGGCGATCAGCGGGGTCTGCTCGGCGGGCTTGGCGAGGACGGCGTTCCCCGCCGCCAGCGCCGCCGCGACTTGCCCGGTGAAGATCGCGAGCGGGAAGTTCCATGGGCTGACGCAGACCACCGCGCCGAGCGGGCCGTCGCCGTCGCGCTCCGCCGCCGCAGCGCCGGCTGCGTAGTAGCGCAGGAAATCGACCGCCTCGCGGACTTCCGCCACGCCGTCGGCGAGCGTCTTGCCCGCCTCCCGCGCCGCCAGCGCGAGGAACTCCGGCATATGCGCCTCGTAGAGGTCGGCGGCGCGGCGCAGGATAGCGGCGCGCTCCGCCGCAGGCGTCGCGCCCCACGCAGCTGCTCCCTCCACCGCCGCGCCCAC
>NZ_DAIQNN010000018.1:17815-51599 GCF_036788415.1 Rubrimonas sp.
CCACCGCCGCGCCCACAGCCGCGCCCACAGCCGCGCGCGCCTGCGCGGGCGTCGCTTCGACCACCTCGCCGACATTCCGCCCGGGGTCGGACGGCGCGCGCACGGCCCGCGCGGGGCCGTCGCCGGCGATCCCCTCCGCGAGCATCGGCGCCGCTCGCCAGCTTGTCTCCGCGAAGGCGTCGCGTGCGGCGAGCAGCGGCCCGACATCGGCGGGCTCGTTCAGCGCCGCGCCGCGGGAGTTGACCCGCTCCGGCGCAAACAGCGCAGCAGGAGCGGCGACGGCGGGGTTGGCGACGGCTGCGCCCAGAGCCTCGGTCTCGGCGAAAGGATCGGCCGCGACCGCCTCGGGGCTCACGCGCGGATCGCGGATGCGGTTTACGAAAGAGCTGTTGGCGCCGTTCTCCAGCAGCCGACGCACCAGATAGGCCAGCAGGTCGCGATGCGCGCCGACCGGCGCGTAGATGCGGCAGCGCGCGCCTTCCGCGGCGCGCACGATCTCGTGCAGGCTCTCGCCCATGCCGTGCAGGCGCTGGAACTCGAAGCCCGCGCGGTCCGCGCCCGCCATCGCCAGCACGGCGGCGACGCTGTGGGCGTTGTGCGTGGCGAATTGCGGATAGAGCCGGTCGCGCCGGTCGAGCAGCATCCGCGCGCAGCCGATCCACGCCGCATCGGTCGCGGCCTTTCGGGTGAAGACCGGGAACTCCGCCACGCCCGCCTCCTGCGCGCGCTTGATCTCGGCGTCCCAATAGGCGCCCTTGACGAGCCGGACCATCAGGCGCCGGTAATGGCGTTCGGCCAGCGCGTGCAGATGCGCAATCACCTCCGGCGCGCGCCGCGCATACGCCTGCACGACCACGCCGAAGCCGTCCCAGCCGGCGAGCGCGGGATCGGCCAGCAGCGCCTCGATCACGTCGAGCGACAGCTCTAGCCGGTCCTGCTCCTCGGCGTCGACGTTGAATCCGATCCGCGCCGCCGCCGCCTGCCGCGCCAGCGCCGCGGCGCGCGGAACGAGCGTCTCCATCACCTGCGCGCGATGCGACCATTCATAACGCGAATGCAGCGCCGACAGCTTCACTGACACGCCGGGGCTGTCACGCAGATCGCCCGACGCGGCGGACCCCGCGGCGGCGATGGCCTGCGCGTAGGACTTCACATAGCGCCGCGCGTCGGCGTCGGTCTGCGCCGCCTCGCCGAGCATGTCGTAGGAATGGCGGTAGCCCATGCATTCGCGCGCGCCCGCCTCGCGCATCGCCTCCTCAATGGTCTCGCCGAGCACGAACTGCGCGCCGAGCCGCTTCATCGCCTGCCCGACCGCCCGGCGCACCATCGGCTCGCCGAGGCGGCGGACCAGCCCGCGCAGCGCCGAGGCCGGGCGGGCGGGGTCGTCGTCGAGCACGCGCCCCGTCAGCATCAGCGCCCAGGTCGAGGCGTTCACCAGCGGCGAGGAGGATTTGCCGAGATGGGCGCTCCAGTCGGACGGCTCGATCTTGTCGCGGATCAGCGCGTCGACGCTCGGCGCGTCGGGGGTGCGCAGCAGCGCCTCGGCGAGGCACATCAGACCGACGCCCTCCGCCGTGGACAGCCCGTACTCGCCGAGAAACGCCTCCATCAGCGTCGGCGCCGTCTCCTCGCGGACCCGGGCGACGAGGCGCGCGGCGTCGGCGGCGATGGCGGCGCGGGCCGGCGCGTCGAGACGAGCCTGCGCGACGGCGTCGCGGAGCGCCTGCGCCTCGGCGACCCCGTAGCGGGCGCGGATCGCGGCGCGGCTGTCCGTCGGGTCGATCTCTGGGCGCGGGGCGGGGTCGCGGTGCGGAGCGGTCTGGGCGCTGGTCATGGCGGGGCCTCCGGCTTCGGCCCTCCACTATGCCCTGCCCGCGCGCGGATTTCGACCGTCGCGCAGGCGCGCGCCTTGACGCGGCCCGTCGACGCCGCAGGATGAAGGGCGGGCCTTGGAGAGGGACGGC
The DNA here is from genome assembly GCF_036788415.1 of Rubrimonas sp. Lineage (NCBI taxonomy): Bacteria > Pseudomonadati > Pseudomonadota > Alphaproteobacteria > Rhodobacterales > Paracoccaceae > Rubrimonas > Rubrimonas sp. The sequence goes on from NZ_DAIQNN010000018.1 coordinate 19,780, forward strand.
GATGGGCGACATCTACACGACGCGCGAGATGCTGGCGAAGCTGGTCGCCTTCCCGACCGTCTCGCGCGACACCAACCTTCCGCTGATCCATTTCGCGCGCGACTACCTCGCCGGCCACGGGATCGAGAGCGTGCTGCTGCCGGACCCCTCCGGCGCGCCCAAGGCCAATCTCTACGCCCAGATCGGCCCGGCCGAGCCCGGCGGCGTGATCCTGTCGGGCCATACCGACGTCGTTCCCGTCGACGGCCAGCGCTGGACCTCCGACCCCTTCACCCTCACCGAGCGCGGCGGGCGCCTCTACGGGCGCGGGGCGGCGGACATGAAGGGCTTCGACGCTATCGCGCTGGCGCTGGTCCCCGAGATGCTGCGCGCCGGCCTCAAGCGCCCGATCCAGCTCGCCCTCTCCTTCGACGAAGAACTCGGCTGCACCGGCGCGCCGCCCATGGTCGACGCGATGCGGGCGAACCTTCCGCCCGCCGCGGCGGTGTTCGTCGGAGAGCCGACCTCGATGACGGTGGTCACCCAGCACAAGGGGATGCTGGGGCTGACGACGCGGGTGACCGGCCATGAAGTCCATTCCAGCCTGCTGCACACCGGCGTCTCGGCGGTGATGGTGGCTGCGCGCCTGATCGACTGGCACCGCCAGCGCATGGAGGAGAACGCCGCCGCCGCCGACCCCGACAGCCTGTTCACGCCGCCCTACACGACGCTGCATGTCGGCACGGTGCGTGGCGGGACGGCGAACAACATCACCGCCGGCGAATGCGTGTTCGGCTCGGACATCCGAAATCTTCCGGGCGACGACCCCGAAGCGTGGCGCGCGCGCTACCGCGCCTTCGCCGATGCGCTCGAAGCGGAGATGAAATCGGTAAGCGCAGGCGCGGGGATCGAGATTTCGACGCGGGCCATCTACGGCGGCTGCCGGCGCGAACCCGCCGAGACCGCCGTGGCCGAGGGGATGGCGCGGCGGCTGACCGGCGACAACGCCGAGCACGTCGTCTCCTACGGCACCGAAGCCGGGCATTTCCAGGACCGCGGATATTCGGTCTGCGTGGTGGGGCCGGGCTCGATCGAGCAGGCGCACCAGCCCGACGAGTTCATCGAGATCGCGCAGCTTGAGGCGGGCGAGGCCTTCGTGCGGCGGCTGATGGCGCAGCTTGCGGCGTAGGCGGCGGGGACCGGTCGGTCCGGCCCGCCCGCCCAGCGTCACCGATGCGCGAACTCCCAATAGAGCGCGCGGGCCCGCTCGAAGACCGGGCCGGGCTGAAGCGCCCGGTCGTCGAACCCGACGACCGGCAGGACTTTCGCGAGGTTGCCGGTCGAGAAGATCTCGTCCGCCGCCCGGAAATCCTCCACCCGCAGCGTCCGCTCCTCCACCCGCAGCCCCGCGCCCCGCAGCAGCGCGACGACCCTCTGCCGCGTCACGCCGTTCAAGAAGCTCCCGTTGGGGACCGGCGTCGCCACGACCCCGTCGCGGACCATGAACACGTTGGCGGTCGCGAGTTCCGCCACATTGCCGAGCGCGTCGCAGACCAACGCGTTGTCGAAGCCCTTCTCGGCGGCTTCGCGCAGCATCCGCCCGTTGTTGGGGTAGAGGCAGGCGGCCTTGGCGTTGACCGGCATGCAGTCGAGCGTTGGCCGACGGAAGCGCGTCGTGGTGACGGTGAAGCCGGTCGGCGCCGGCATCGGCGCCTCCCAGACGCACATGTGAAACCGCGTGCTTTCGGGGTCGGGCAGCACCGCGCGCGCGTCGCCGCGCTCGGCCCAGTAGGTCGGGCGGATGTAGAGAGCGGCGCCGGAAGGGAATTTCGCCACCCCCTCGCGCGCGATCTCGACGATCTCCCCGGCGCGCAGGATCGGCTTCAGCCCCAGCGCGACGGCGCTGTCGTTGACGCGCGCGCAATGGCGGTCGAGGTCGGGCGTCACGCCCTCGAAGGCGCGCGCGCCGTCGAACACCACCGAGGCGAGCCATGTCGCATGGCTGCGCGCGGTGAACACCGGCGCGTCGCCTTCGATCCAGCGGTCGTCGAGATACGTCCAGGTGTCGGCGCGCGGCGCGGGGGCGGTCATCGGGGACTCCTTCTCGGCGAGGCTCAGAAATCGCGGCGCCAGTTGATGCCGACGTCCGGGCCGCCCTCCTGACCGAACTCGCTGTCGGCGGTCACGTTGTCGAACAGCTCGATCTCGACTTTCACCGAGGCGTTGCCGGCGCCGAGCGGCTGCTTGACGCCCACGAACACCCCCGGCGCGACGTTCTGCCCGGCGGTGACCGAAGCTGTGTCGCTTTCGGGATCGCCCTCGATGCGCAGCACGTCGAGACCGGCGGTGGCGCGAAGACTGTCGAGCACGCCGCCCGAGCCGTCGAGCAGGGTCGCGACGCCAAGCGCGAGCTGCAACCCCTCGGTCGGGGTGAGCGATTGCTTCGAACGGCCGAACAGAACGCGCGGCAGGACTTCCTCCTGCGGCAGGGACGGCGTGGACTGGAAAGTGATTTCCGGGTCCGAGGCGACGCCGCCCACGAAGATGCCGCCGCGCACGCCGTTGGCCTCGCGGGTGATGGCGATGTCGAGCAGCGGGTCGATGGGCGTCCCCCCGGTGAAGCGGATTTCGCCGCGCTCCAGTTCGAAGGGGAAGCCGACGAGGCTCAGGAAGCCGCGGATGCGCTCGACCTTCCCCGTGACGACCGGTTCCGCCGCGTCGCCGGCCACGCGGATGTCGGCGCGCCATTCGCTGTCGAGGCCGCGCCCCCGCACGAAGATCTCGTCCGGCGCCGAGATGGCGATGTCGAGGCCGATGGCGCCGCCTGCGGGGTCAGAAGGCTCCGGCTCGGGCGCGCCCTTGATCCGCACCTCGCCCAGATCGGGGACGCTGGGCGGGTTGGCGTTGACGAGGCGGATCTCGGCGCGGTCGATCCCGACGGTTCCCGCGATGTCGGGGCCTGCGAGCGGGCCGTTCGCCGTGAGGTCGGCGGTGACCTGCACGGTCGCGTCGTCGCGCCGCACCAGCACGGCCTGACGCGACGCGATGGTCGCTTCGAGCGCGCCGCGATCGATGCTGGCCTGCGCGGTCACGGTCCCCGAGGCCGCATCGTCGCCGCGCAGGTCGATCTCGAAGGCCCCGCTTTCGTCGAGCGCCCCGTCGGCTTCGAGATTGGTCAGGATCGTGCCGATTTCGAGATTCTCGTAGCGGCCGTTGCGCAGGGCCAGCGTCCCGCCGACGCGCGGGGCCGCCAGCGCGCCGGAAAAGCGCAGGTCGAGCGCGAGGTCGCCGTCCACCACATTGTCCGAAGTCGGCACCAGCGCCCAGAACTCGCCGATGCGCCCGCGCCAGCGCAGCGACCCTTCCGCCCCCGCCCCCGCGGGCTGCGCGGGCGCCAACCCGCCGGTCGGGCGCAGCGGCGTCGCGAAATCGGCGGTCAGGGGTTCGGCGAAGGGGCCGCGCAGCTCGGCGTCGGCGCTCAGGCGCGACCCGTTCCAGCGGACGCGCGCGTCGAGATCGAGATCGCCCTCGTCGAATTCGACACCCGCGAAGGCGAGGTTGCGCAGCGCGAGCGCCGCTTGCGCGCCGGGGCTGGCGGCGCGCGTGTCGAAGCGCGCCGTTCCGTCCACGATCCCGCTCGCCTCCGGCGCGCCCGCCAGCCGCAGGAGCGGCGCGAGATCGTCGAGCGCCAGCGCCAGATCGCCACGCATGCCCCCGTCGCCCAGCGCCGCGGAGCCGGTCAGCGCCCCGCCGGGCAGGGCGAGGTCGAGATCGTCCAGCGCGGTCTCGGCGCCGAGCGTCAGGCGGGCGGGGCGGCGCAACCGCGCCTCCGCCTCGCCCGCGCGCAGATCGAAGGCGCGGATGGTCGCGGCCACGGCTTCGGCGTTCCTCGCATCCACGGTCGCGGCGGCGTCGAGCGCCAGCGGCGCGTCGGCCTTCAGCCCCGCGACCCCCTCGGTCAGCGCGCCCTGCGCCGAGGCGGCGAGCGCCAGCGCGTCGAGCCCGCCTTTGGCGGTCAGCCGGACGGCGTCGATCCGCGCCGGGCCCGCCTGCGTCGCGCCGACGCGCGCCGTCGCGTCGATGCGCGGGGCGTCGGACAGCGGCGCCTCCACCCGCGCGTCCACCGTCGCAGCCCCGAGCCGCAGATCGCCCGCCCGCACCGGCGCCGCCTTGAGCGCTGCGACCAGCGCCTGCGCGTCGAGCGTCGCGTCGAGATCGACGCGGGCCGTGCGCGCGCCGCCGGCCGCGACATCCTCGGCGAAGCCGGTCAGCCGGCCTTCGGGCGCGTCCGGAAAGCCGCGCCCCTCGCCGTCCAGCCGCAGCGCCGCGACCGCCAGATCGGCGGAGCTCAAACCTCTCGCGGCGATGGTCCCCTGCGCCGAGGCCGCGCCGAAGACATCGCGGGCCGCGACGTCGATGTCGGCGGAGTCGAGCCGCAGCCCGAAACCATCCAGCGCGCGCGCCTCACCCGTCGCCGCCGCGTTCTGCGCGCCATCCTCGACCGAAAGCGTCACGTCGAGATCGGCGGCGCCGCTCAACTCCACGCCCAGCCGCTCGGCGGCCTGCGCGGCGTCGCCGAGGGTCGCCGTGAAGCGTCCCTCGGCCAGCATCGCGTCGAGCTGGAGCGCCAGATCGCCCGCCGCGTCGACCCCCAGCGCCTCCGCCTCGAAATCGCTGACTGTCAGCAGCTGGTCGGCGAGCCGGAAATCGGTCTCGATCCGCGCAGGGCCGTAGGGCGATCCCTCGGCGGTCAGCGCGAGATTTCCTTCTGGCGCCGCCCCGAGCGTCGCGTCGTGGCGCAGCGCGACGCTCCCGTAGCTCTGGCCCTCATAAGCGAGCCCATCGAGCCGCGCCTCGCCCGTCAGACGCGGCGCCGAGAGCGCGCCCTCGGCGCCGCCCTGCGCCGCCAGCGCGCCGTCAGCCGCGATCTCGTAGGCGGCGGCGACCGGGGCGAGGTTCGGCAAGGCGAGGTCGTAGCGCAGCGACGCCGCGTCGGCGCCGAGATCGGCCCGTCCCTCGGCCTGCGCGCGCAGCAGCGGCGAGGCGACGGTCAGCGCGTCGAGCGTCAGAACCTGATCCTCGAAGGCGCCGCGCACCGCCAGCGTCGTCTCGCCCATCGTCTCGGGCCCGATACGGTCGAGCCGCACGCCGCGCGCCAGCCCGTCGAGATCGGCCTCGAACCGCCCCCCAGCCGCCCGCAGGACGGCGTCGAGCCGCGCCTCGGCGACATCCGCCGGGGCCGTCGCCAGCCCGTCGAGCGACAGCCGGCCCGTCGCGCGCAGATCGACGAGCGTTCCCTCCGCGTCGCCCTCGAAGCCGACGCGCGCGAATTCGACCCCCGGCGCGAGCGCGGCGAGGCCGGAGCGGCCCTCCAGCCGAATGGCGAAGTCCAGCGCTCCGGTCTCGCGGACGAAGGTCCCTTCGGCGTCGAGGTCGAGTTCGGGCGCCCGCAGCGCGCCCTCCTCGATTCGGATCACCCCGTCGGCGCCTTCGGAGGCGCGGGCGACCAGCGTCGCCTGCGGGGCGAGCAGGGCGGCGACGTCGGGCGGCAAAGCGGGGCCGGGCTCGGCGACGATCTCGGCGGTCAGCGCGAAGGGCGGGCCGAGATCGATCGCGCCCTGCCCGCGCGCGGCGAAGACCTGTTCGGCCTCGGCGTCGAAGCGCATCGCCCAGTCGCTCAGCGGGCCGTCGGCCTCCAGCGTCAGCCGCGACGCGCTGTCGGGCGGGAACCCCGCCAGCTCGGCGACGACGCCGCCCGCCGCTTCGTCCGCCGTCAGGTTCAGCCGCAGGGTATTGGCCGAGAAGTCGCGCAGATAGTCGAGCGCGATGGTCCCCGCCACCGCGTCGGTGCGGCGCAGATCGAGGCGCGCGGCCTGCTCCGAACCCTCGTCCCTCGCCGCACCCTCGGCGTCGAAGGCGAGGCCCTGCGCGGCGAGCACGCCCGGCGCGATCTGCACGCCCGTCAGCCGCAGCGCGTCCACCCGCGTGGCGAGAGGCGCGCGCGGCCAGGCGAAGGAGAAGCCGCCGCCCTCCTCCTCCTCCGGCGCGTCCGCCGGCGCGGGGGCCGAGACCGGTCGGCGCAGCACCCGCACGCCCCGCGCCGCGAGCTCGTTGATCTCGAGCTCGCCCAGCAGCAGCCGCCGCGCGCTCCAGCGCAGCGAGGCGCCGTCGATCTCCAGCCACGCCCCCTGCCCGTCCGAGACGCGCACATCCACCAGCTCCGTCCGCCCGTCCTCGTTCTCGGTGAGCCGGCCTGCGGTGATCGAGAACCCGTCGGGCGTGCTGAGCCGCGCCAGCGCGAACTGGATCAGAGAGTTCTGGACGCCGAGCAGCGAGATCTGCGCAGGCGCGGGCGCAGGCGGAAAGGCCGCGAGCGGGGCGGCGAGCGCGAGGACGGCGAGGGTGCGGCGCGCGCTCATCAGAAGGCCTGCCCGATCGAGAGGTAGATCTGGAAGTCGTCGTCGCTGTCGCGCGGGTTCAGCGGCACGCCGACGTCGACGCGCACCGGCCCGATGGGCGAGAAATAGCGCAAACCGCCCCCCGCCGCATATTGCACGTCCTCCTCGAAGGTGGGCCATGCGTCCTCGCCGACGAGCCCGGCCTCGGCGAAGACCGCGAGCCCGAAATCGCCGGCCACCCGCGCCCGCAGCTCCGCGCCCGCCTCCAGCGCCGACAGCCCGCCGATCGGATCGCCGTCCGCGTCGAGCGGGCCGATGGAGCGCTCTGCGTAGCCGCGCACCGAGCCGCCGCCGCCCGAGAACAGCCGCCAGTTGGCGGGCACGTCGTCGACCTCGTCGTTGATGATCGAGCCGATCCGCCCGCGCGCGGCGAAGACGTAGCGCCGCTCATCGTCCAGCGCCAGATAGGCCGAGCCCACCGCGTTGATCCGTGTGAAGAGCGGCGTGTCTCCGTTGTCCTCGATCCCGATGAACGGGATCGTCTCGACGCGCAGCCGCGCGCCCTCGGTCGGGTTCAGCAGATCGTCGGTGTTCTCGTAGGTCGCCGACACCGGCAGGCCGAGCAGGAAGAAGTCGCGAAAGCCCTCTCCGTCGTCGACCGAAGACACCTCCGCGAGCCCGCCCGCCCCGATCACCCACCAGCGCGAGACGCGCCGCTCGAGCCCCGCCGTCAGCGTGCCGGCGTATTCCTCGAAGGCGTCGTCGTCGGTGTGGCGCAGATTGAGCCCCGAGACGAAATCCTGCTGGTCGCGCAGATATTGCGGGACGCGGTAGCGCGCCTCCAGCGCCTGCTCGTCGCGCCCGGCGTCGGCCTGAAGCCGCAGCGTCTCGTTCGAGCCGAACAGGTTGCGATGGGTGAACGAGCCGCGCACCGAGGGCCCCAGATCGGTCGACCAGCGGGCGCCGGCGGTCACCGTGCGGAACGGCGCTTCCTCGACGCGCACCACCACCGGCGCCGCCGGGCCTTCGGGCGGGGTTTCGGGCGCTGCGACCGAGACGAAGCCGAACAGGTTGGTGTCGTTGAGCGCGCGCTGGTAGTCGCGCACGCGGCGCTGGTCCCAGGGCGCGCCGGGCGTCCAGCGCGCATAGGTCTCGAGATACTCCGCCTCGACCGCCTCCAGACCCTCGAAGACCGGATCGCCGAAGACGAAAGGCGCGCCGGAGGAGATGGCGGTCTCTACTTCGACGGTGGCCGCCTCCGGGTCGGCCAGCGCGTCGCGCCCGAGCAGCCGCGCATAGGGCCGGCCGGTCGCGAGCAGCTTCGCCACCGCCGCGCCCTCCGCGTCGAGGATCGGCCCGGCGCGCGCCACGTCGCCCACCGGCGAGCCGAGCGCGGCGGCGTCGAGCGGCGCCGGCGGCGTCCCGCCATCCTCCAGCACCTGAAAGCCGTGCGAGGCGAGGATGTAGGGCCTGCCCGGCGCGAGCGCGAAGCGGGCCAGCGCGCGGGGCGGGCCGTCGCCCTCGGAGGGAAGCTCCTCCACCGCGATCTCGGCGGCGCTCTCGAAATAGCCGAAGGAGCGCAGGATGCGCTGCGCCGTGGGCGCGTCGTCCAGCGCGCGACGGCGTAGAAAGGCGCGGGAGGGCGCGCCGTCCTCCTGACGGCGGAACAGCTCGAGCGACGCGCGCATGAGCGCGTCGATCTCCTCGGTCGGGGCGCCGGTCAGCTCCACCTCGTAGTCGAGCGCCGTCTCGGGCCGCTCGAACTGCAATCCCGCCCCCGCCTCGTCGCGCGCGCAGGCGCCGACCGACAGCGCGAGCGCGAGCGCCGCGCCCGCCCGCAACAGGGCGCGCGAAAGGGCCCGGCGCATCGCTCAGCGCTCCGCGTCGCCTGCGCTCACGCCTTGAACCACCAGCGCTGGAAGGAGCGCGCGCCGTCGAGCTCCCAGTTGCCGGCCATCTTCTCGGGATGGCCGATCCGGCTGGAGAACACGTTGACGCGATTGCGGAAATACGGGATCACCGTCGCGCCGTCGTCATGGACGAGCTGCTGCATCTCCGCATACATCGCCGCGCGCTTCCCCTCGTCGGTCTCGGGCTTGGCCAGCAGGAGAAGCTCGTTGAAGCGGGCGTTCTCCCAGCGGCTCTCGTTCCAGGGCGCGCCGGCGCGATAGGCGAGCGAGAACATCACGTCGGGCGTCGGGCGCGCGCCCCACTCCACGACGCAGAAGGGCTTCTTCAGCCAGACGTCCGACCAGTAGCCGTCGATCGGCTCGCGCACGACTTCGATGTCGATCCCCGCCTTCGCCGCCTGCTCGCGATAGAGCACGGCGAGATCGACCGCCCCGGTGAACACCACATCCGAGACGTGCAGCCTGACCGACAGCCCCTCGGCGCCGGCCTTCCTCAGATGGAAGCTCGCGCGCTCGGGGTCGTAGGGGCGCTGCGGGATCGGGTGGTGGAAAGGCAGCGTCGGCGCGATGGGGGTGTCGTTGCCGAGCGAGCCGCGGCCGAACACGATCTTGTCGACGATCTCCTGCCGGTCGATGGCGTATTTCAGCGCCAGCCGCACGTCGAGATTGTCGAACGGCGCGGTGTCGGCGAACATCGGCAGCGTGGTGTGGGCGCCCGAGGCGACCTCGACCACCGAGACGCCGGGATTGCGCGCCATCAGGGCCAGCGTCTTGGCGTCGGCCTCCGAGATCGCGTCCACATCCCCGGTCAGCAGCGCCGACTGCCGGGCGTTGGCGTCGTTGAGCGCGATCAGCTCCAGCGCCTCGAACCACGCGCCCTCGCGATGCCAGCCGTCATGGCGCGCGAGGCTCGTTCCCACGCCGGGCTCGTGGCGCAGGATGCGGTAGGGGCCGGTGCCGTCGCCGCCCTCCCAGTCCACATTCCCCGCCTCGTCGGCGGGGCCGATGACGAGGTGATAATCGGAAAGCAGATAGGGCAGGTCGGCGTTGCCGACGCTCAGCGCGATCACGATGGCGCTGTCGCCGTCGGCGCGGATGTCCTCGATCTCGGCCATGAGCGCCTTCGCCGCCGAGGCGCTGTCCTCGGCGCGATGATAGTCGAGCGACGCGATCACGTCCCGCACGCGCAGCGGCTTGCCGGAATGGAACGTCGCGCCCTGCGCGATCTCGAAGCGCCACTCCCGCGCGCCGGACGAGGCCTCCCAGGCGGTGGCGAGGTCGGGAACCGCCCTGCCGTCGGGCGCGATCTCGGTCAGATAGGAGCGGAAGGCGTGGTTGAGCTGGATCATGTAGACGCTGTCGGTCGTCCCCGGATCGAGGCTGTCGCCGGTGTTGGCGTTGTGCAGCCCGACCCGGAAAGTCCCTCCGCGCTGGGGCGTCTGGGCCGCGACCTTCGAGCCCCAGAGCGCCGACGCGCCGGCGACGGACGCGCCGGCGAACAGCGCGCCCTCCATGAAGCCGCGGCGGCTGACGCGGCCTGCGCGCGCGCCGGCGGCGAGCGCCTCGATCAGCGCGTCGGTGGTGGATCGGGTCATCGCAGCCTCCCATTCGGCGCGCTTCGCGGGGCCGCGGCCCGGCCCGCCTCGCGCTTCGCGGGCGCACCTTAACCACCCGGCGGGCGCATTTCCACAGGACCCGGGGCCGGCGGTCGGCGACCGCGGGCGGAAGGGACGCGGCCGGACCGGCCTATGGTCGCGCGCGCGCGCAACGATTTCTTAGCCTCGCGCGCGCACTCCCTGAGCGCCGGGAACGGAAATGCGGAGAACTGGTCATGCGGATGGCGCAGGCGATTGCGGCGGGCGACGACACGGGCGCGGCGCTCAGGGGGCTCGATTCGGCGCTGGCGGCGGCGCTCGGCGATCTCGGGGGGCCGCCGTCGCTCGCGATCTGCCTGTTCGGCGCGCGGCACGACGCGGCGGCGATCCGGGCGCATCTGCGTGCCGCCCTGCCCGGGACGCCCTTCATCGGCGGAACCTCCTGCGGCGGCGCGTTGATCGCGGGCCGCGCGCCGACGCCGGGCGATGTCGGCCTGCTGCTGTTTCACGACCCTCAGGGCGATTTCGGCGTCGGCGCGGCGGAGCTCGGCGACGATCCCGCGCAGGCCGCGGCCGAGGCGCTCGAGCGCGCGCGCGACGCCTGCGGCTGTTCAGGCGAGCTGCCGGCGGCGATCTGGGTCTATCAGCCGCCCGGCCTCGAGGAGCGCGTGCTGGAGGGGCTGCGGCGGCTGGTCGGCGACCGCTGCCCCATCGTCGGAGGCTCGGCGGCGGACGACGACGTGAGCGGGGCGTGGCGCGAGATCGCCTCGAGCGGCCCGGAAGCCGGGGGGCCGGCGGTGGTGCTGGCGGCGTTCTACCCCTCGAAGCCGGTCGTCGCCGTATTTCAGAGCGGCTATGCGCCGAGCGCGCATTCCGGCGTGGTCACCGCCTCAGAAGGCCGGCGGATCGTGGCCATCGACGGGCGACCGGCCGCGCAGGTCTATGACGGCTGGCGCGACGGCGCGCTGGCGCATCGGCTGCCGGGCGGCGGCGTGCTGGCGGAGACCTCGCTCGCGCCCCTCGGGATCGCCGTGCGCGACGTCGAGGGCGTGGCGCAGCATCGGCTGATCCACCCGGCTGCCTTCACCGGCGACGGCGCCATCGACACTTTCGCCGAAGTGCCTGAGGGCGCGCTGGTGACCATGATGGAGGGCGGCGTCGAGCCGCTCGCCCGCCGCGCCGGACGCGCCCTGTCGGACGCGGTCGCGACGCTGCCCGACCCGAACGCCTTCGCCGGCGCGCTGATGATCTATTGCGGCGGCTGCAAGATGGCGATCGGCGACCGCATCGATCTGCTGACCGCCGATGTGGCGCAGGCCGCGGGCGGCCGCCCGGTGCTCGGCGCCTTCACCTTCGGCGAACAGGGTCCGCTCGCGGGGGTCTGCGCGCATGGCAATCTGATGGTCTCCGCGCTCGCCTTCGGAGCCTGAGGCGATGGACGCCGCCGCCCCCGCCGGCCCACAGACCCTCGAGGACGCGCGCGAGGCGCTGTTCCGGCTGGAGCGGCGCGCCGCCATGCTGCAAGGCCGCGTCGAGCGCCTCGAATCGCTCGACACCGCGTTGCGGGCCGCGCTGTCCGCCGATCTCGGCGCCCAGAGCGACAACGCGCTGTTCCTCAACCTGATCGAACCCGCCCGCGCCATGCTGCGCTTCGACCATGCGCTGGCGCTCAAGGCCGACGAATTCAGCCGCCTGCGCGTCGAGGCCTCGACCGCGCCGGCGCTGCTCGGCGTCGCGCTGCATCCCGGCAAGGTCGCGGGCAAGGCGCTGGGCGGGCGGGCCCTCGCCGTCGAGGCGGGGCGGCTGCTGGATTTTGCGGCGCCCGGCGCGCCGCATCTGTTCGGCCCCGACGCCCCGGCGCTCGCGGCCCCCTTCACGCAGGGCGGCGCGCCGGGCCTCGCGCTGTTCCTGCGCGACGAGGACGCGCCGGGCTTCGACCGCGCCGACATCGAAATCGCCGCCCAGCTCGCGCTGCTGGCGGCGCAGACGCTGACGCTGCAATCGGCGGCGCGCGCGGCATCGGCGCGCGGGCGGCTGCTCTGCGCGATGAGCCATGAGCTGCGCACGCCGCTCAACGGCATGATCGGGATGGCGGCGCTGCTCGACCGCGACGCGCTGACCGACCGCCAGCGCGAAGGCGTGCGGGTGATCCGCGCCGAGGCGGCGGGGCTGCTTGGCTCGATCGAGCGCATCCTCGACTACGTCCAGCTCGAAAGCGGCGACGCGGCGCTCGACCGCGCGCCGTTCGGCCTGCTCGCCGTCGCCCGCGAGATCGCCGCCCGCCACGCCCCCGCCGCCCACGCCAAGGGGTTGACGCTGACGCTGTCCTACGACCCGTTCCTGCCCTACCGCGTGCTCGGCGACGCCGCGCGGCTGCGCGCCGCCATCGACGGGCTGGTCGAGAACGCGATCCGCTTCGCGCCCGCCGGCGACGTGCGCCTCAGCGTCGAAGGGGCGGACAGCGAGGGCCGCATCTGGGCGCAGATCGCGGTGACCGACGAGGGGCCGGGCGTGGCCGAGGAGGATCGCGAGGCGATCTTCGAGCCCTTCGAGCAGGGGCGCGCGGCGATGGGCCTGCGCAAGGGCGGCGTCGGCATGGGGCTCGCCATGGCGCGTCTCGTCGCGCGGCAGTGCGGCGGCGGGCTCGGGCTGTCGCAGGGGCCGGACGGGCGCGGCGCCTGCTTCACCTTCGCCGCGCCATTCGAGATCGACGCCGAGGCCGACGCGCCGCCCGGGCCGCAGGCGCTGGCGGGGCTCGGCGTCGGCGTGATCTGCCCGGGGCCCGGCGCGCGCCTCGCGCTCGCGTCGCGGCTTAAGGCATGGGGGGCGCGCGCCGCCGTCTGGAGCGCGCCGCCCCCGCTATCGGCGCTGCGCGACGCCTGCGGCGACCGCGTCGTCGCGCTCGCCGCGCCGGCGCATGCGGCGCGCGCGCAGGCGCAATGGCGCCGCGAGGCCGTGGCGGCGCAGATCGCGCCGCCGGCGGTCCTCATCCTCGATCCGCTGGCGAAGCTGATCGAGCAGGGCGGCGGCGGGGCGCTGTCGCCCTTCGAAGGGCGGCGGGCTTTCGTCGGCGCGCTGCGCGCCGCCCTGCCCGAAGCGCCCGCCGCCGATGCGCGCGCTCCCGCGGCGCGCGGCTGAGCCGACCGCTCAGTCGAGGGGCGCGAGGCCCTTCAACCCCGCCTGAAGCGCCGCGCCGAACGGGTCGCCTTCGTCCTGCGCCGCGTCGAGCGCGGCGGCGACGTCCTTGACCAGAAGACCGATGGAGTTGTCCGGCGCGAAGCCGTCGCGCGCGAACTCGATGCGGTCGAAATTCGAGCCGAACCAGGTCTGGCCCGAACTGTCCTCCATCAGCGCGAGCAGCCGGTCGCGATCCACCCCCAGCGCGTCGGCCCAGCCGAGGCTGCGGCGGGTGGCGAGCGTCGCGCAGGCGGCGACGAAATTGTTGAGAACCTTGGCGGTCATCCCGGCGCCGAACGGCCCCATCCGATGGCTCGCCCGCCCCATCGCGTCGAACAGCTCGGCGAGGCGGTCGAGATCCGCCTCCGCGCCGCCCAGCATGAAGGACAGCCGGGCCTCCTCGGCGGCGACCTGCGCGCCCGACATCGGCGCGTCGACGAGCGCGAGCCCGCGGGCGCGCGCGGGCAACCCGGCCAGCCAGCGCGGCGAGACGGTGGAGCAGACGACCAGCGTGCGGATCGCGCAGCCGGGCGCGCGCAGCAGCGCCTGATCGTCGAACAGCAGCGCCTCGGTCTGGGCGACGTCGCGCACCACGGAGAGAACAGTCTCGCAGCGGCGCGCGAACGCGGCGGGGTCGGCGATCATGCGGGGCGCGAACTCGCCGAAGTCGGCGGCGGGCCGGATGTCGAAGCCCCAGACCTCGACGCCCGCCCGCGCCAACGCCCGCGCCATCGGCAGGCCCATCCGCCCGCAGCCCGCGACGCCGACAGTCCCCGGAAAGCCCATCGCCCTCTCCCCCGCTTGACGCGCCGCAGCGCAACGCGGACATCTCCCGCATGGACCCCGTCGCCGCGCAATACGAAGCCTATCCCTATCCCGAACGCGACCCGGCGGACGAGGCGAAACGGCTCGTCCGCGGCTCGCCCTCGGACCCCGCCGAGATCGACCACTACCTGTTCGGCGGCCTTCGCGACTGGTCGCAGCCCTTCCGCGCGCTGGTCGCGGGCGGGGGGACGGGCGACGGGGCGATCATGCTGGCGCAGCTTCTGGCCGACGCGAAATGCCCGGCGGAGGTCGTGCATCTCGACCGCTCGCAGGCCGCGCGCCGGATCGCCGAGGCGCGGGCGGCGGCGCGGGGGCTCGGCAATCTGCGCTTCGTGACCGCCGATCTGGCCGAGGCCCCGGCGCTCGGCCCCTTCGACTATGTCGATTGCTGCGGCGTGCTGCACCACCTGCCCGACCCTCAGGCGGGCTTCGACGCGCTGGCGCAGGCCATCGCGCCGGGCGGCGGCATGGGCGCGATGGTCTATGCGCCGTACGGGCGGACCGGCGTCTATCCGCTGCAACATGCGCTCGCGGCGCTGACCGAGGGGATGGCGCCGGCGGAGAAAGTCGAGGCGGCCAAGGCGGTTCTGGCCGCCCTGCCGGCCTCCAACTGGTTCGCCCGCAACGACCTGCTCGCCGATCACCGCCAGTCCGACGCCGCGCTCTACGACCTGCTGCTCCACGCCCGCGACACGCCCTTCACGTCGGACGAGGTCATGGCGGCGGTCGCCGCCGCGGGACTCGACTTCGTCTCCTTCGTCGAGCCCGCCCGCTACGACCCCGCCACCTGGGCGCCGCCCGAGCTCGCCGCGCGGGCGGCGGCGCTGCCGGCCCCCGCGCGGGCCGCGCTGGCCGAGAAGCTCGCCGGCGGCATCCGCACGCATGTCTTTTACGCCGGCAAGGGCGCCCCCGGCCTCGCAAAGATCGGCCCCGCCCTGCGCCCGCGCCTGCGCGGCGGCGCGACGGCGGCGGCGCTCGCGGCGGCGGCGGCGCAGGGCAGGGCGATCAACGCCGTCGCCGACGGGGCGAAGCGGCGCGCCGCCCTGCCCCGCTCCGCCGCGCCGATCCTGAAGCTGATGGACGGGCGGCGCCGGCTGGGCGAGATCGCGCAGACCCTTGGCCGCGACTGGATCGCCTTCGCCGCCGACTACGGTCCGCTGCACCGGACGCTGACCGGCCACGGCCTGCTTCTCTGTTCCGAGGTCTTCGCATGAGCGCGCCCTACACGCCCTTCATGGACCCCCGCACCGCCCGCCCGCCGGGGGTCGGCCCGCTCGACCGCGCCGCATGGCTCTGCGTCGACGACGATTTCGCCGCGCAGATGGCCGAGCGCGACGCGCTGTTCGAAGCCCCCGACGACGACGTCGCCTGCGCGCTGCCCGAAGGCGAGGCGCCGACGGCGGAGCTTCTCGCCCTGCTGCTCGACTGGACCGCGCGCGACGGGCGCTGGCGGCGCGAGGGCGGCGCCGTCATCCGTCCCGACAGCGTCGCCGTTCCGCTCGACGCGTCCCCCCTGACCGTGATCGGGCGCCTGATGCAGGAGGACGCGCTGCTGCTGATCCCCGGCGAGCCGGAATATCTGCTGGTCGCCGGGACGCTCTGCTTCCCGCAGCGCTGGGCGCTGTCGGAGAAGCTGGGACGGCCTCTCACGGACGTGCATCGCCCGGTGCCGGGCTATCCCGAGACGCTCGCGGCGCGAATCAACCGGATGTTCGCGGCGCTGCGCGTCGAGGCGCCGCTCATGCGGATCAACTGGCTGGTCCATCCGACCGACACGCTGCGGATCGTACAGCGCGAGGCCCAGAAGGGCCCGCCGCCGGATCCCGGGCGCGGCTGGCACCTGCGCACCGAGCGGCAATGCCTGCTGCGCCTGCCGCAGACCCGCGCCGTCGTCTTCACGATCAAGACGACCGTGACGCATGTGGACAGGCTCAGCGCCGAGCACCGGGCAGGGCTGCGCGACGCGCTCGCGGGTTGGGGGCCGGGCGAGATCGCCCACCGCGGCGGCGTCCCGATCTGGCGCGCGGCGCTGGACGCGCTCGCCTGAGGGCGCGGTCGAACGCGCGACCGCCCGCGCGGCGAGGGCGGGCGGTTCGGCCCGCCGGGGCGATGTCCGCCGCTTCGTCGCGCCATGGTCGCCCGCGTTCATCGCTTTCCGGATCGGGCGGTCCTCAGGCGCGAAGCGCTGTGGCGCGACGAGCGACGTGCAGAACGCATCAGCGGAGCCGCCGGCGCGCCCAGGCGCAGCGGCTGCGGCTCTGGCGATCTCGCAGCAGTCCAAATTGATCCCGATCATTTTGCTCAGGCTCTGGCGCAGCTATAAGGACAGAGATCCGAGCGTTTCGCTCGGAAATTGGAAGTCGGCATCCCTTTCGCGCCAGGCCGTCGCTCGGTCGAGACCCAGCGAAGCGAAGATCAGGGGGCCGCTCCGGTGCTGATGAAGGAGACACGCGACATGACTCGTTCCCTGAAGGCGGGGATCGCCTTCGCCGCGGCGCTTGCGTTCGGCCTGCCTGGCGGCGCCCTGGCCCACACCCCCGTCTGCGCCTGCTACGACAATGGCGACGGCTCCGTTCTGTGCGAGGGCGGCTTCTCCGACGGCGCCACAGCGGCCGGCGTTGCGATGCTGGTGCGCGACGCCGGCGGCGCGACGCTGATCGCAGGCGCGATCGACGCGAACGGCGAATTCGAGTTCGAGAAGCCGGACGGTTTCGCGGACGTGCTGTTCGACGGCGGCGAAGGGCATCAGATCGTGATCCCCGCCGCGCAGATCTACTGAACCGACGCACAGGAGCGAGTCCCATGAAACCGATCTTCGCCGCAGCCGCCGCCGCATCTCTTGCGCTCGCGACGCCCGCCGCCGCGCATTTCCAGCTGATCTACAACCCCGAGGCCAACCCGGCCGCGCCCGGCGAGTTGCCGCTGAAGCTGATCTTCTGGCACCCGTTCGACAACGGCCATGTCATGGACATGGCGACGCCGGAGGAGTTCTTCGTCGTCTTCAAGGGCGAGAAGACCGATCTCGCGCCCAGCCTGAAGCCGATCGTCTTCAAGGGCGCCGACAACGAGGCCGCCGCCTTCGAGGCCGCGCTGCCGGTGCGGCGCAACGGGGATTACATCGTCGCGCTGGTCCCCGCGCCCTATTACGAGGCTGGCGAGGACATCTACATCCAGCAGATCGCCAAGGTCTTCTTCAACAAGGGCGGCATTCCGACCGGCTGGAGCGAGCCGCTCGGGCTGAAGACCGAGTTCGTCCCGCTCAACAAGCCGACCAACGTGATCGCGGGGTCGAGCTTCTCGGCGCAGCTGCTCTCGAACGGCGCGCCCCTGCCCGGCGCGGAAATCGAGATCGAATACATGGCGGCGGAGCCCGACATGGCGGCGAATGCGCCCGGCCCCGTCACCGCCGCGCCGCCGCCGGGGGGCGCGATCGTCGCGATCACCGACCCGAACGGCGTGTTCACCTTCGCGATCCCGAAGCCGGGCTTCTGGGGGTTCGCCGCGCTCGGCTCGGGGCCGGACGCCGAGCACGAGGGCAAGGAGCTGAGCCAGGACGCCGTGATCTGGGTGCGCGCCTACGCGATGGAGTGAGCGCGCGCCGTTCGCGACGGCGCGCCGAAGGAAGGGACGGGTCATGTTCGAGGGATGGGGGCGGCGGTTCGGCGGACGGCGCGGGCATGGCGCGGGCCGGAAAGGGGACCATGCCGCCGCCTGCGACGGCGACTGCGCGGCCTGCGCGGCGCGGACGCTGTGCGACGTGGCGCCCGGCGGGCGCTGCGCGATCCGGCGATTGAAGGGCTGCGGGCCGACGCGGCAGCGCCTGCTCGATCTCGGCTTCCAGCCGGGCCGCGAGATCCGCGTGCTGCGCAGCGCGCCGCTCCTCGACCCGATCGAGGTGCAGGTGGGCGACTGCTTCGTGGCGCTGCGCCGCTGCGAGGCGCGGCATGTCCATGTGGAGGCCGAAAGTGTCTGAGCCGGCCTCCCCGGTCGGCGCCCGACCGATCCTCGTCGCGCTGGCGGGTCAGCAGAACTGCGGCAAGTCCACCATCTTCAACATGCTGACGGGGCTGCGCCAACACATCGCCAATTATCCCGGCGTCACCGTGGACAAGAAGAGCGGCGCCTACTGGCGCGAGGGGCGCCGCTACGACGTGGCGGACCTGCCGGGCTGCTACGGGCTGACCGCCTTCTCGCCCGAGGAGCGGGTCGCGCGCGACGTCCTGCTGACGGACCGGCCCGACGTCGTGGTCAACGTGGTCGACGCCACGCAGCTGCGCCGCGGCCTGCCGCTGACCTTCCAGCTGCTCGAGATGGGCTTCCGCGTCGTCGTCGCGCTCAACATGATGGACGCCGCCGAGAGCCGCGGGCTGACCATCGACGTGGCGGCGCTGTCGCGGCGGCTGAACGCGCCGGTCGTCCCGCTGATCGGGCGGCGCTCCCAAGGCGAGGCGGCCCTGCGCGACGCCATCGCCGAGGCCGCTTGCGCCGGCCCGGCGACGCCCGCCACGCTGAATTACGGCCCGCTGGAGGAGGCGGCGCAGGCGCTGCATGTCCGCCTTGCGGGCGCCCCCCGCGCGAACGACGCGCTCGCGCGCTGGCGGGCGGTGAAGCTGCTCGAAGGCGACGGCGGGGCGGAGGCCGAGATCGCGCGCCTTCTGCCCGACCCCTCGGCGCTGTTCGCCGAGGCGGAAGCCTTGCGCGCGGGCTTCGAGGCGCGCCATGGGCTGAGCGCCGGCGACCATGTGAGCGCGACGCGCGACCGCCATGCGGCGGGGATCGTCGCGGATTGCGTCGCGAACGCGCGCGAAGGCGAGACGCCCGTCTCCGAGCGGATCGACCGCGTCCTGCTCAACCGCTTCCTCGCGCCGGTCTTTCTGCTCGCGACCGTCTGGATCGTCTACCAGCTCTCCATCGTGCAGGGCTACGAGCTGACCAAGGTCACCTGGCCGGTCCTCGCGGAGTTCCGGAACCTCGCCGCCGGCCTGCTTCCCGATGCGGGTTTCCTCGTCGATCCGCAGCTGCGGGCGCTCGGTCTGTGGCTGGTGGATTCGGTCAACACGCTGCTGAACTACGTGCCGATCTTCCTGATCCTGTTCGCGCTGATCGCGATCCTGGAAGACTCCGGCTACATGGCGCGGATCGCCTTCATCCTCGACCGCATCCTGCACCGCTTCGGCCTGCACGGGCAAAGCACCCTGCCCTTCATCCTCGCCGGCGTGTTCGCGGGCGGCTGCGCCGTGCCCGGCGTGATGGCGACCAAGGGCATCCCGGACGCCCGCGCGCGCCTCGCCACGATCCTGACTGTGCCGTTCATGAACTGCATGGCCAAGATCCCGCTCTACACGCTGCTGATCGGCATCTACTTCGCCGAATCCAAGGGGCTGATGCTGTTCTACCTCTCCACCATCACCGTGATCGCGGCGCTGCTGGTGGCGAAGCTGCTGACCTCCACTGCGCTCGCGACGGAGCCGACGGCGCCCTTCGTGATGGAGCTGCCGAGCTACCACCTGCCGACGCTCTCGGGCGTGCTGCGGCGCGCCTTCGACCGGACATGGTCCTACGTGCGGAAAGTCGGCACAGTGGTCGTGGCGATCGCAGTCGTGATCTATGTGCTCCTGCAGTTTCCCGGCGCGCCGGCCGAGCGGATGGCGCTGCACGAGGCGCGCGCCGCCGAAGCCGTCGCCGCCTTCCAGACGGCGCTCGACGGCAACCCCCACGCCGCCGCAACCGCCGAGCCCGCGCAGCTGATCCGGCTGATCAACGTCCAGACCGCCTACAAGGCCGCGCGGCTGAACGCCGGCAGCGCCGACGCCGCGAAGGCCCTCGACGAGAGGCTGGCGCGCGACCACCCCGACTTCGCGCCCTTCGCGCTGCGCAGCCGCGAGCCCGACGCCAGCGCCGCCTTCGACGCGCTGCGCGATCTGACCAACGCGCGCAACACGCTGCGCCGCGAGTTGCGCGAGGACCGCATCGAGGCGAGCTTCCTCGGCCGGATCGGCCGCGCCATGGAGCCGGTCACGCAGTTCGCCGATTTCGACTGGAAGACCAACATCGCGCTGCTCGCCTCCTTCGCCGCGCGCGAGAGCGCCGTCGCCACGCTCGGCGCGCTGTTCGACCAGGCGGAGGGCGAGAACCTCACGCTCGAGGAGCGCATGGGCGCCCAGCAGGCGGCGGACGGGCGCA
The DNA here is from genome assembly GCF_036788415.1 of Rubrimonas sp. Taxonomy (NCBI): domain Bacteria; kingdom Pseudomonadati; phylum Pseudomonadota; class Alphaproteobacteria; order Rhodobacterales; family Paracoccaceae; genus Rubrimonas; species Rubrimonas sp. The sequence continues at coordinate 39,847 of NZ_DAIQNN010000018.1, forward strand.
CCGCAGTCTCGGCCGTGGCGCTGATGCTGTTCTTCGCGCTCTACCCGCCCTGCCTCGCAACCGTGATCATGGTGCGGGTGCAGACCGCCTCGACCGGCTGGATGGCGTTCTCGATCGTCTTCCCGACGCTGCTCGGCCTCGGCGTGGCGACCGCCGTCTTCCAGGGCGGCACGGCGCTCGGGCTCGACGGCCTCCAGACGATGACCGCCGTGTGGTTCGGCGCGCTGGCGCTGCTGCTGATCGTCGCGGCGCCCAAACCCTGGGCGCCGGCCCTCGCCCGGCGCCCGGACCCCGTGGAGGCGCCCGGATGACCGACCCGTCGCCCCCCCTGATCGACCTCGCCGCCGAAAGCGCGCTCGGCGCGGCTGACATCCTCGTCATCGCCGCCGCCGGCGCCGCCGCCGCGCTCTATCTCGGTCGCTCCCTCTGGCTGAAGCGCCGCGGGCTCGCCGCAGGACGGGGATGCGGAGGCTGCGCTGGGTGCGGCGGCGCGTGCGCGCGGTCGGGCTTCTCGGCGCCCAACCGCGCCGGCGAAGGCTGAACGCCGCGCGCCGACCCGCCGCCGCCGCCGTGGAGAATGAAATCCCGCAAGCGGGTCGCCGCCCGGCCGCCATGCTTGGATCAGCGTGACCTCCGCGCCAATATTTCGGTTCAAGTCGTCCCGGGCCGTTAAGGATGCGATTTTAGCAACTGGCGCGGGGATCGACGGTCACGGCTTTTTGACGGGATCGTGCGACGACGCCGTCGAGCGTCACGCCCTCGCAGTGGCCGAAGACCAGCGCAATGCCGGCTTCACGCGCGACAGGCCGGCCCGCATCAATGTGAGGCCTGTAGATTGGCGCGCAGAACCGACCCCCGTCTGGGCTGCGCCCCCGGGGCTGGACAGATCGTGAAAGGCCGCCCTCCAGCCCAGGGCCCCCTCGCGCCGCGCCGCCGCCGATCAACGCCAAGCATCTGGCCTTGTCCGCGTCAGGCGCGGCCAGAACCTCCGCCAAGGCGGACTTGGCCGGAGCGAACAGCCCCCCCGAGATACCACCGGGAAGCTGTAGGCGACGGAGAACTCGCAGGACATCGATTCTGTCCTCGGTTCGCGTTTCCGACGCGCCGCCCGCCCTACCGAAAGGCGGGAGTCTCGAATGCGCGAGCGCGCGCATCCCGGCGCAAGCCGCAACCGGAATGCCGATCGCACCCGCAAAGGCCAGCGAGAAGGGGTTGGCGGACGAGGCGTAAGCGCCGAGGCCCGCGCAAGTCGCCGCGAATCAGAGATTGGCGAGGCTCGTCAGCGCGAGGATCCGGCCAAGCGGGTAGCGCGCCGCGCCCGCCTTTCGGCGGGCGCCGGCAGGACCACGTCGAGCGTAAGCGCGCCCCCGACAGGCGCCGCGAGAATGGGTCCGTCAGGGCTCGCCTCCAGCGATGAACTGACCAGCGCGTCGATCTTCTCCCGCACGAAAAACGAATGACAATAACATGACCGAAATCATGATCGCGAATACAAATGCCAATCTTAAGAATGGCGTTCTCAAAGAGGTCCGTTCAGATTTTTTATTTAAACTATGTGCATCTTTAAATTGCGGTTAATCGCAGCCCTCCGAGAAGAGCGTCTGGCGATGCACAGGCAAGCTCGGCGCGCCGCCGGCGGCCAGCGCGCGTGGAGGGACATCGGCTCCGCCAATCCAGCAAAGGGTTGTCGTCTCGTTCGTGAGGTTTCCGCCGAAAGCGCGGCGCCTCGGGGTGGGGCGTCGCCCGGGGTCGTCGCCGCATCGGCGCCGGCGGCACAGCGCACCCGACGGGCCAACAGCTTCGCCGGCCCCATCGGCGCCGCCTCAGCCCTTGCGCGCCGTTATCGCGGCGTAGTCCTGCGGCTCGCGATGCTGGGCGAAGTCGAAGATGTTGCGCCGGATCTCGGCGCAGCGGTCCAGATCGACCACGGCGGAGATCACCTCGTCGGCGGTCGTGGCGGCGCGCGCGACCACTTCGCCGGTGGGCGCCACGATGATCGAGCCGCCGATCAGGTCGCACCCTTCCTCGCGCCCCGCTTTCGCCGCCGCCGCCGCCCAGAGCCCGTTCTGGTAGCAGCCCGCCTGAAGGCTCAGTTCATGGTGGAAATATTGCAGGTGGTCATGCTCGGGGGCGGGCGGGTAATGCGCCGGCGTGTTGTAGCCGAGAAGCACCAGCTCAGCGCCGCCAAGGCCGAGGACGCGCCATGTCTCGGGCCAGCGCCGGTCGTTGCAGATGCACAGGCCCAGCTTGCCGCCGAAGGCGTCGAAAGTGCGGAACCCCAGATCGCCCTTCTCGAAATAGAGCTTTTCGAGATGCTGGAAGGGCCGCCACGGCTCATGGCAGCGGTGGCCCGGCAAGTGGATCTTGCGGTATTTGGCGAGGATCGCGCCGTCCGGCCCGACGAGGATCGCCGTGTTGAACCTGCTGCCTTCGGGCGTCAGCTCCGCATAGCCGAGATGGAAGCCGACGCCGAGCGCCGCGGCTGCCTCGAACAGCGGGCGCGTCTCGGGCGAAGGCATCTCGCGCTCGAACCAGCGCTCCACTTCGGCGGCGTCCTCCATCCACCAGCGCGGGAAGAAGCTGGTGAGCGCCAGTTCGGGAAAGACGACCAGCTTCGCGCCCCGCGCCGCCGCCTCGCGCAGCATCGCGACCATGCGGGCGACGGCGGAGGCGCGGGGCTCCTCGCGCGCGATGGGGCCGAGCTGGGCGACGGCGACATGCAGGCGGCGGGTCATGGGAGGGGCTCCAGCAGCGGCAGGACCACGTCGAGCGCGACCTGCGCGCCCGCGATCAGATCTTCGGGCTCGGTGTGTTCGGCGACGTTGTGGCTCAGGCCGCCGACCGAGGGGACGAACACCATCGCCGTCGGGCAGTTCGGCGCGAACATCTGCGCGTCGTGGCCCGCGCCCGAGGGCATCCTGCGGCAGAACAGGCCGCGCGCCCGCGCCGCCGCCTCGACGGCGTCCACGAGCGCGGGGTCGAAGGCGACGGGCGCGAAGCGCGCGAGGCTGCGCAGTTTCACGCGGCAGCCCTCCGCGGCGGCGATGACCGCGGCGGCTTCGGCGAGGCGCGCCTCGGCCGCCTCGAGCGCCGCGTCGTCGGTGTGGCGCAGATCGACCGTCATCGTCGCGCGCTCGGCGACGACGTTCACAAGGCCCGGCGAGAGGGCGATGGCGCCGACCGTGGCGACTTGCGGCGGCCCGGCCTCGTCGGCGATGGCGCGCGCCTCCACCGCCAGACGCGCCGCCGCCAGCCCTGCGTCGCGGCGCAGCGCGATGGGCGTGGTGCCGGCGTGGTTCGACTGACCCTCGAAGATCACTTCGGTCCAGGAGATGCCCTGCACGCCCGTCACGACGCCGATGCGCGCGCCGGCCTGCTCCAGAACAGGCCCCTGCTCGATGTGCAGCTCCAGATAGGCGCGAGGCGTCAGGCTGCGCGGCGGGATGTCGCCGGCGTAACCGATGCGGCGCAATTCGTCGCCCAGCACGGCGCCGTCCACGCCCACGACCGACAGCATCGCGTCGAGCGACAGCGCGCCCTGATGCACGCCCGAGCCCATCATGTCGGGCGCGAACCGCGCGCCCTCCTCGTTGGTGAAGGCGGCGACGGCGAGCGGCCAGCGCGTGCGCAGCCCGGCGCGTTCGAGGGCGGCGGCGATCTCCAGCCCCGCCAGCACGCCGAGCGCCCCGTCATAGAGCCCGCCGGTCGCCACGCTGTCGATGTGCGAGCCGAGCATCACCGGCGGGCCTTCCTCGGCGCCTGCGCGCACGCCCCAGATGTTGCCGATCATGTCGATCGAGACGGCCATGCCGAGCGCGCGCATCTCGCCCACCAGCCAGTCGCGCCCGGCCTTGTCGGCGTCGGTCAGCGCGAGGCGGCAGACGCCGCCGCCCTCCAGCGCGCCGATCTCGCCGAGGCGGCGGAGGCGGTCGAGCAGGGCGGCGCCGTCGATCTCGATCCGCGTGACGGTCTCGCTCATGCCGCGCGCTCCCGGATTTGGTCGCCGGTCGCGCCGACGAGCTGTTCGTAGAGCGCGGGGTCGGTGTCGGCCTCGGTGCCGAACAGCAGCACGCGCGCCTCGGGGCCGAGTCCGAGGGCGGCGCGGGCCTGCGGGTCCGCCATCGTCGCCGCCAGCGCGGCGAGGCCGGCGGTGGCCGACTCGCCCGCGACAACGGGGCGGTCGGGTGGGGGCGGGCAGGCGAGGCGGCGCATCATCTCCACCGCCGCCGCGTCGGGGATGGCGATGGCCGCATCGGCGTGGTCGCGCAGCACCTCCCAGGCGAGCGCCGAGACTTCGCCGCAGGCCAGCCCCGCCATCAGCGTATCGAGATCGCCCTCGACCGGGGTCGGTCTGCCGGCCCGGAAGCTGTCGGCCCAGCAGGCCGAGCGGTCGGGGTCGGCCAGCAGGATCGCCGGGCGCCCGGCGCCCCAGCGGCGCTTGGCCTGCGCCGCGACCGCCGCCGCCATGCCGCCGACGCCGGTCTGGAGGAAGATGTGGGTGGGCGGCTGCGGCAGCGCGTCGAAGGCTTCGGCGGCCATGAGCTCGTAGCCCTGCATCACGTCCTTCGGGATCTCCATGTAGCCCGGATACGAAGTGTCGGAGACGACCGTCCAGCCTTCCGCCTGCGCCGTCGCCTCGGCCTCGCGCACGCTGTCGTCGTAGTTTCCGGCGGTGCGGCGGACTTCGGCGCCATAGGCCTCGATGGCGCGTTTTCGGCCTTCGGACACGGTCGCGTGGATGAAGATCACGCAGCGGCAGCCGAAGCGCTGCGCGCCCCAGGCGACCGAGCGGCCGTGATTGCCGTCGGTGGCGCAGCAAACGGTGAGGCGCGGCGCGATCTCGGCGGGCGTCAGGCCGGCGGCCTGCGCTTCGCGGGCGATGACCTGCGCCACCGCATAGGCCCCGCCGAGCGCCTTGAAGCTGCCGAGCCCGAAGCGGGGCCCTTCATCCTTCCACCAGATCGCAGCGACGCCGATCTCGGCGGCGAGGCCATCCAGCCGATGCAGCGGCGTCGGCGCATAGCCGGGCCATGAGGCGATGGCGGCGCGGGCGCACTCGAAGGCGACGTCGGACAGGATGGCGTCCTGCGCAGGCGTCCACGGCGCGTCGCGGCGCGCGGCGGCGTTGGGGATCAGCGCGAAGGGGCGCGCTGCGTCGGGTCGGTCGATGGGGGCGTTCACGGGAGCGTTTCCGGTCGGGTTTCTTGTTCATGGGGCGGGCGCGGGAAGCGCCCGCCCTTCAGGCGCGGCAGGCGTCAGAACGCGCCCTTCTCGACCTCGATGCTGGAGAGCAGCGCATCGAGCATCTCAAGCCCCGCTGCGCCGTACTGCGCCTCGATCAGCGCGCGCACCGCCGGCTGGGCGGCCTCGGCGAACTTCGCCTGCTCGAGCGGCGGCACGACGTTGACTTCCATTTTCTCGGCGAGCTTCGGCAGCCCGTTCTCCGAGGCCTCGATGATGCGGCTCATCGCGCGGCCCGACTCTGTCGCCACTTCCGACGCCCAGTTGATCAGCGTGCGGTGCTCGTCCGACAGGCCCGCGTAGAAGTCGGCGTTCATCGTCCAGATGTAGGGGGTGATCACATGGTTGGTGATCGAGAGATACTTCTGCACTTCGTCGAACTTGGCGAAGGCGATGATCGGCACCGGGTTCATCTGGCCGTCCGCGACGCCGGTCTGGAGCGCGGTGTAGACTTCGGCCCAGGGCAGGGGCGTCGGCTGCCCGCCGAGCGAGGAGATGATCGCCTCATGCGTCGGCAGGGTCATGGTGCGGATGCGCATTCCCGCCATGTCCTCGACCGAAGTGATCGGCTGTTTGGAGTTGGTGAAGGCGAAGAAGCCGCCCGAGTCGATCAGGCCCAGCACTTTCAGCCCGGTCGCGCCCTCCATGTCGGCCACGAACTTGGCGCCGAAGGCGCTGTCCTTGGTCATCACGCGGGAGGCGACGCCGATGTTGGGGAAGGCGAAGGGGATGTCGAACACGCCGACCAGCGGATAATGCGCCGCGACCCCGCCCGCCGAGGAGATCACGCTCTCCACGATGCCGGCGCGGACCTGCTCGATCACCTCGTCGTCCTTGCCCAGCTGGCCGTTGGGAAAGAGCTGCACTTCGATGGCGCCGTTCGACGAGCTTTCAACCAGCGATTTGAACACCGCCGCCATGGCGCCGGAATGGCTCTGGAACGGGTCCTCGGGGTTGAGATGGGCGAGGCGGATGGTCACGTCGGCGGCGAAGGCCTGCGCGGCGAAGGCGGCGGCGGTCAGCCCCAACGCCAGCGGTTTCATCATCTTCATCGTGGTCTCCCTGTCGGTTGCGCCCGGCCGCTACAGGCCGAGCAGTCTTGGAACGAAAAGCGTGAGGTCCTCCCAGAAGGCGATCATCACGAGGATGGCGACTTCGGCGAGGATGAAGGGCCAGAGTTCGCGGGTGATCGCCTCGACCTTCTCGCCGGTGACCGAGGCCAGCACGAACAGGCAGGCGCCCACGGGCGGGGTCATCAGCGAAATGTTGAGGGCGAGGATGATCATGATCCCGGCATGGACCGGGTCCATCCCGAGCTTCAGCGTCAGCGGCGCCAGAACAGGCGCAAGGATGATCAGCGTCGCGTTGATGTCCATCACGAGGCCGATCATCAGCAGCAGGATCAGGATCAGCCCGATCACCACGTCCGGGTTGTCCGACACCGCAAGCAGCCCCTCGGCGATGGCCTGCGGGATTCGGTTGAAGGTCATCCACCAGCCGAGGATCGTCGCCGAGGCGATGATCAGGAAGATCACGCCGGTGATCCGCGTGGTGCGCACGCCGATCTCGTAGAGGTCGCGCCATGTCAGCGCGCGATAGATCACGCCGCCCACCACCAGCGCATAGGCCACGGCGATGGCGGCGGCCTCGGTCGGCGTGACGATCCCGCCGAGGATCGAGCCGAGGATGAACACCGGCAGCATCGCCGCGAGAAACCCCTCGCGGAACGCCGCCCGCACCGCCCGGAAGGAGGGGCCGCCCTCGCCCTTCGGCAACCCCTTGCGCCGCGCGGTGAGCGCGATCACCGCCATGCACACGGCGCAGATCAGCAGCCCCGGCAGGATGCCCGCGGCGAACAGCCCCGCGATGGAGACGCCCATCAGCGAGCCGTAGATGATCGCGAGCGTGGAAGGCGGGATGGTCGGCCCGATGATCGAGCCGGCCGCGGTGACGGCGACGGCGTAGGGCCGCGAGTAGCCGCCCTTGACCATCGCCGGCACCAGCGTGTTGCCGAAGGCGGCGGCGTCGGCCGTGGCCGAGCCGGTGATGCCCGCGAACATAACGCTCGCCACCATGTTGGAATGCGCCATCCCCCCGCGCATCCAGCCCACCAGCGCGTCGGCGAGCTTCACGAGGCCCGCGGTGATGCCGGAGCGGTTCATGATCTCGCCGGCCAGAATGAAGAACGGCATGGCGAGGAAGGGGAACAGGTCGAGCCCGGCGAAGACGCGGTCGGGGGCCATCTGCATGAAGCGCGGACCCATGTCGAGAATGCCGACAGTCCCCGCCACGCCGATGGCGATCCCGACTGGCATCCCCAGCGCCAGCAGGCCGAAGAAGGCGAGGGGAACCAGAACCACGCCCATCACAAAGGCCCTCCGCCCGTCACGGTCGCGCCCGTCCGCGCCGGAGGACGCGCGGCGAACCAGTCGTGCACGCCCATCAGCCCAAGTTGCACGCAGGCGAGCCCCGCCGCGAGCGGCACGCCGGCGAAGGCGTAGCCCTTGGGGATCGCGTAGATCATCGTCACGCGCCCCATGCCGCGCTCGGCGAAGCCGAGCCCGTACCAGAACAGCGCGGCGAAGAAGGCGAAGCCGATCAGGTCGAAGGCGACCGCCAGCCAGCGCCGCGCCGGCGCCGGCAGCCGTTCGAAAACGAACCCCACCCCGATGTGCTCGCGATGCGCGATGCCGGAGGAGACGGCGAGCAGCGCCATCCAGATCATCAGATAGCGGGCGAGCTCCTCCGTGAAGGTCAGGGGCAGCGGGATGGCGTAGCGCACCAGCACGCCGAGCCACACGTCGAGCACGAGAATCGCCAGCAGCGCCACGCAGACGCGCTCGACCAGCCAGTTGACCCGCAGGCTCCATCGCTTCGCCGTCGCGGCGACGTCGTGCATCGGCATGCGCTCCGCGACCGGGACTCGCCCCGGTCTTGCGGGACAAGCTGAAACATGCATTTCATGCCGTCAATAGGGTTGAACGTGGAATTTCAGATGAGCGAAACCGCCGCCCCGGGTCCCGCGCCCGAAGCCGCCCTGTCGCTGACCCAGCGCATCCACCGGGTCTATGCGGAATTGCCCGCGCAGGAGCGCGCCGTCGCCGATCTCGCGCTCGACGCGCCCGGCGAGGTGGCGGTGTGGACGGCGGCGGAGCTTGCGCAGCGGGCGGGGGTTTCGGCGCCGACGGTGTCGCGGCTCTTCCGCCGGCTCGGCTATGACAGCGCCGAAGCGGCGCGCCGGGCGGCGCGGGCGATGCGCGCGGCGGGCTCGCCGCTCTATCTCGCAGCCCGCGACGGGGCCGCGGCGCCGCAGGCCGACATCGCCGCCGTCGAGATGACGTTGTCGATGCTCAATCCCCTGACGGTCGCGGATGTCGCCGACGCGCTGGCGCGCGCCCGGCGGGTGCGGGTTCTGGGCTTTCGCAACAGCGCCTTCGTCGCCGACTATCTGCGCGGGGCGCTGGCGGTTTTCCGCCCCGACGTCGAGGCGCTGACCGGGCCGGGGCAGACGCTGGCCGAGCGTCTCGCCGATCTCGCGCCCGGCGACATGGCGGTCGCGGTGGGGCTGCGGCGGCGCCCCGCCCAGTTCGCCGCGGCGATGCGCGCGCTGTCTGGATCCGGCGCCGATCTGGCGCTGATCGCCGACCGGAGCGTGCGCGCCGCGCCGGCCTCCGCCCGCTGGACGCTGCTCTGCGCCGTCGAGACGTCGGATGCGCTCGACACCTATGCGGGCGCGCTGGCGCTGGCGCGCCGGCTCGCGCTCGAGACCGGGCGCAGGCTGGGCGCGGGCGGGCGGCGGCGCATCGAGGCGGTCGAGGCGCTGCACGACGCGCTGGGCGAGCTGGAGTGAGCCCGCGGCGCGGCCTCAGAAGCCCTTGACCATGTCTTCGAGCGCCGTGCGCTCCATCTCGATCTCGGAAATGCGATATTTCACGACGTCGCCGATCGAGACCAGCGCGTGCAGCCGTCCGTCCAGCATCACCGGCAGGTGGCGAAAGCGCCCGTCCGTCATGCGGCGCAGGATGTCGTTGGCCCGGTCCTCCAGCGTGCAGGTCTCGACCGGGCTGGACATCGCCGACGCGACGCTCTGCTCGAGGCAGCCGCCGCCCTGCGCCGCCAGCGCGTTCATCACGTCGCGCTCCGACAGCACGCCGTCGACCCGCGCGCCGTCGGCGGAGACCACGACCGCGCCGATGCGCTTTGCGGCCAGCATGCGCACCGCCTCCTCGAGGGTCGCACCGGCCTTCACCGTCGCGACTTCGTTCGAGCCCTTCTGCCGCAGGATCGCCGCCACCGTCATGCCTTATCCTCCCTGTTCGACCATTGCGGTCTTGTGTTTGGAGCCCCAGCCTGCGCCCCGCCAGCCCGCGGCGCAATCGACGCGACGCCGCGCCTGCGGATTCTCGGCGCGGGCGACACACTGTTCCCGATCCGGAAATGCGGCGGCGCAGCGGAAAAACGCATGCGAGCAGCGGGCTTTCGTGTCGCATGCGACAAGTTGTCGCATGCCTGATCCGATCCGGGAAACGCGTTTCCGGCGAAGACGAAAGGCGGCCCGCCTTGTCCCCGTCCCGACAAGTCTATCTCCCGCCTCAGCAGAAACGCTGCTGAGCAAAGAGGGAGAACAGACGATGACGGGCCTAGAACTGCTTCTCATGCCGCTCTTTACAATGGGCAGCATGATCGTCTTCGCGGTGTCGCAAATCCGCTCGGTGAATCGCGACCGCTGAAAACATGAACGCCGCAGCGAAGAGCTGCGGCGTTACTTTGCCAGAAGCCAAGAGGCCGTTTCAGCGGACCGCATTCCATTTTTGCGAAGCGATGGCGCCGAGCACATCGAACCCTTCTGCTCCGTCGGGCCGAAGGAAATGGGCGTCCCCCATCGGTTTAGGATATTTGCTGGTCGCCGCCTCGAAAGGATCGTCATGGCCGACGATCACGATGTTCGCCGCGTCATCCGGGGTCTGCTCCAGCAACGGCGACACAGCCGCGCGCATCCGGGCGATCGGCTTCTCCGTGAAGTCCTCGGACTTCTCGAAGCTGAGCGCAGCCGTCTCGCGGTAGCGCCCGAAGGCGAGATCAGGGGTCTGCCGTGCCCGGCAACACTCGCTGCTGACGACGTCGCCGACGGGAAGATCGAGTCGCGCGAAGGCCGCTCCGATCGCCCGCGCCTCCGCCCATCCGGCTTCCGACAGCGTCCGCTGCGTACCGCAATCGCCCATCACGGCGCCGATCTGGTCCGCATAATCGCGCTCGGTCGAGGCATGGCGAACATTGATGACCAGCCCGCCCGATTTCGCCGCCGCCGCCAGATCGGCGGGCCTCATCACCTGCGACGCCGCAACGCTCGCCGCTGCGATCAGCGCGAGCCCCGCGAGCGTCGCCGCACCATATGAAACCGCGCCGTTGGCGGCGGGAGGGCCGAGACGCGTCGCCATCCGCCGCCGTCATCGACAGGCAGATCGTCAGGACGGCGGCTGCGCGGGACGCCTCGCGAAATGGGCGCCGAACAGGACCCATGTCGCGCCGGAGATCGTGAAGCGCCCGCCCGGCGACGAAGGCTTCGCCGTCATCCGCCGGTGCTGGGTCGTCGGGCGCACCTTCGCATGGGTCATGAAACGCCGAAGCCTCGTCCGCGACGACGAGCAGCTCGCCGCCATCGCAATTTTCGTCAGGCGGGCGGCGTGAACCTTCTCAAACACGCTCCGACCCGCGCCTGGCCCCGACTGCGGACCTGGCGGAAGCGGTGGGATTCGAACCCACGATACGGTTGCCCGTATGCCAGTTTTCAAGACTGGAGCCTTCAACCACTCGGCCACGCTTCCATTCGGTTCAAAAGCTTAAGTGCTTTCTGCCGGCCTATGGGCGATATTCGCGTCACCCCATGCCCCTCGCAGAACTGCCCGCAACCCCGTGTGACCGAACTCCTATTCCTTGGTCCGATACGGCGGTCGGCGCGAACCTGCGACAGCTTTCAAGACCGCCGCAATCGACCGCTCCGCCACCCTGTCGGAGACTAGGCCGTGTTGACGAATTGGATCAAGACGAAGCCGATGGCGAAGGCGACGAAGGAGGCGACGTTGGTCTTCGTCTTGTCGCAGCGCGGGGCGATGCGTTTGAGGCGCTTGCGCGACCGGCTGTGTGGGAGAGACGCGCCCGGAAAACGCGCCGGCCGCGCGTTTTCAGCTTCGAACGGGCGGCGGCTCGGGGGGGGGTGAGGATCGCGTCACCGCCGGACGCCGGCGCCGGGTCGCGAGAGGCCATGCCCGACGCCGCCAAGCGCCGGGCCATCGCGCGGCGGCCAGCGCCGCGGGTTGGGTCAGGCCCTGCCCGGTGGCCCGAAGGCCGCCGGGCGGCGACGTCCGCCCCCCGCTTGCGTCGCCACTGCGACGTCCGGGCGGACGCCCCCGCCCTCCGTTGCGCAAGCGGCGCCGCCGGGATCGGCTTCGGCTCGCGCCTCCGCCGATGCGACGCGCGCGACTTGCGACCGGCAAGTCGCCTGAGCGCGTCGC
>NZ_DAIQNN010000019.1:0-14526 GCF_036788415.1 Rubrimonas sp.
GGCTGGTCACCTCGTGGACGAGGTGGCGGTCGATGTAGAGCAGGCAGGTGCCGTCGGGCGCCTCGTGGACGAGATGCGCGTCCCAGATCTTGTCGTAGAGGGTCTTCGGCGCGGCCATCGGCGGAACTCCCGGCTTGTTCGAGCCGCTACATAGAGCCTGAGGCGGCGGCCCGGCAAGATCGGCGCAAGATCGGCGGGAGGGCGGAAAGGCTCGCGGCTCAGCCGCGATTCTCGAAATCGTTGATGTCGCGCGCGCCCTGGCGGCCGCGCGCGCCGCGCCCGAAGCGCCGGGCCACCACGCCCCAGACAGCGAAGGCCGCGACCGCATAGATCAGGATGAGCGACAGCGGCGCATAGGGCGCGGCGCCCAGCGTCTCCGGCGCCGCCCAGACCAGCGCGCCCATCGCGACGGCGGCGATCCCGAAGCCGAGCAGCAGATAGCCCGAAATCAGCATCTCGCCGAGCATCATCGCCGCGCCGACGCCCACCCAGAGCCACGGGTCGTAGAGCGACAGGCTCACGCGCCCGTCCTCGGAATGCGGGGCGCGGCGGACGCGGGCGGCGGCGCGTCGGCGCGGATGTCGGACAGGATCGCGGCGGCGCGGGTGAAGCCGTCCGACACGTCGCCGGGGATCATCACCAGTTTCGCGTTGCGGCTCTCGGCGAGCAGCTTCACCGCGTCGATCTGGCGCTCGGCGATCTGGAAGCGGGCGGCCTCGGCGCCGTTGGCGGCGATGGCGTCGCCGATCACGCCGTTGGCGTAGGCGGTGGCGTCGGCGGTGACGCGCAGCGCCTCGGCGGCGCGCTGCTGCCTGTAGAGGTCGGCGTCGGCGGCGAGCTCGACCTGCCGCTTGTCGCCCTCGGCGCGGGTGACCGTGGCGCGCCGCGACCGCTCGGCCTCCAGCACTTCGGCCATGGCGCGCTGGGTGGTCTCGGTGAGCTGCACGTCGGTGATCTCGGAGCGCGAGATGATCAGACCGTAATCGTCGCCCGCCTCCGACAGCGCCGCGCGGATCGCGAGGTTGAGCGTCTCGCGGTCCTGCTGGAGCATGTCGAGCTCGACCTTGCCGATCTCGGAGCGCACGAGGCTTTTCACCAGCCCGATCACCAGATCATGCACGTCGTTGACGCGGAACACCGCAAGTTCCGGCTTGACGATGCGGAACACAACCAGAAGCTCGATGTTGAACACCACGTTGTCGCGCGAGACGACGTCGAGGCGCGTGTCGTTGATCACCTGGTCGGCGATGGAGACTTTCGAGTGGATGGCCTCGATATAGGGAATGATCAGGTTCACCCCCGCCTGCAGAGTGCGATTGTAGGCGCCGAGGCGCGTGACGACGTATTCCTGCGATTGCGGCACGACGCGCACGCCGAGCGCGACGGTCAGCACCACGAAGCCGATCAGCAGGATCAGCGCGATCCCGCCCGCATCGGCGCCCAGCTGGTCGAGGATCTCCATCAGTCGCGCTCCGCTCCAATGTCGCTCGCGCGCACGATAGCACGCCCGGCGGTCAACGGACCGTTAGCGCGGTCGAACCGCAGATGCGCGAGCCCCGCCCCGCCGACGACCGTGTGCAGCGTCCCCGCCTCCTTGCCGTCCTCGGTGACGAGCGGCGCGCCGGGCGGCGGGGCCTCGCCCTCGACCGCCACGCGCACGAGCCCCTTGCGCAGCGTGGTCTTGTGGCGCATCCGGGCGGTGACCTCCTGCCCGACATAGCAGCCCTTGCGGAAATCGACGCCGTTGAGCCGTTCGAACCCGGCCTCCAGAATGTAGGTGTCGTCGGGGATCAATTCGACTCCGCTTTCGGGGACGGCGCAGGCCACGCGCAGCGCGTCATGGGCGGCGCGGTCGACGGGGGCGGCGCCGAGGGCGGCGAGCGCCGCGCCGGGGTCCGTCGCGTAGAGCCGCCAGCCGAGCGCGGGGTCGCGCGGGTCGGGGACGATCAGCGCGCCGTCGGGGGCCTGCGGGGCGTCCCCGCCCCAGATCAGCGCCGCGCCTCGGGGCTCGTCCGCCAGCGTCACCTTGCGGCGCAGCTTGTAGAGCGCGAGCTTCTGGCGCAGCGCGGCCATGCGGTCGGCGGGCGCGTCGAGCAGCACCGCGTCGCCATCGGCGACCAGCACGAAATCGAACAGGTACTTGCCCTGCGGGCTGAGCATCGCCGCATAGACCGCGCGCCCCGGCGCCAGCCGGGTCACGTCGTTGGAGACGAGGCCCTGCAGCCAGTCCCGCGCCTCCGGCCCCTCGACGCGCAAGAGCGCGCGGCGATCCTCGACGAAGCCCTGCGATCCGCTCATGCCAAGCCCTTTCCGGTCCGCCTTCCGCCCCGCCCCCTCGCGGCGCTAGACTGCGCGAAAAGGGGAACTTCGATGGCGACATATGATCTGATCGTTTCCGGGGGAACGGTCGTCAACCACAATGGCGAAGGTCGCGCCGACATCGGCGCGCGCGCAGGGAAAGTCGCCGCCATCGGCGATCTGTCGCGGGCCGACGCCGGCGAGCGGCTCGACGCGACCGGGCTGCATGTGCTGCCGGGGGTGATCGACAGCCAGGTGCATTTCCGCGAACCCGGCTCGGAAGCCAAGGAGACGCTCGAATCGGGCGCGCGCGCCGCCGTGCTGGGGGGCGTGACCGCCGTCTTCGAGATGCCCAACACCAACCCGACCACCACCACGCCCGAGGCGCTGGCCGACAAGGTCGCGCGGGGGCGGGCGCGGATGGCCTGCGACTTCGCCTTCTGGTTCGGGGCCACGGCGCAGAACGTGGAGACCTTGCCCGAGGCGGAGCGGCTGGAGGGCTGCGCCGGGATCAAGCTGTTCATGGGCAGCAGCACGGGCGGGCTGCTGGTGGCCGAGACCGAGGACGTGCGGCGCGTGCTCGCGCATGGCCGCAGACGGGTCGCGGTCCATTCCGAAGACGAGGCGCGTCTGCGGGAGCGCGCGCATCTGCGGGTTCCCGGCGACCCGTCCTCGCATCCGGTCTGGCGCGACGCGGAGGCCGCGCGGATGAACACCGAGCGGCTGATCCGGCTGGCGCGCGAGACCGGGCGGCGGGTGCATGTGCTGCACATCTCCGCCGCCGACGAACTGCCCCTGCTGGCCGCGCACAAGGATCTGATCTCCTGCGAAGCGACGCCGCATCACCTGACCTTCGACGGCGACGCCGACTACGCCCGGCTCGGAACCTACCTCCAGATGAACCCGCCGGTGCGCGGCGCCGCCCATCGCGACGCGATCTTCGAGGCGGTGCGGCAGGGGCTGATCGACGTGCTCGGCTCCGACCATGCGCCGCATGAGCGCGAAGCGAAGGACAAGCCCTATCCCGACACGCCGTCGGGGATGCCGGGCGTGCAGACGCTGGTTCCCGTGATGCTGACCCATGTCGCCGAGGGCCGGATGACGCTGGCGCGCTTCGTCGATCTGACCAGCCACGGGCCGCAGCGCATCTTCGGGATCGCGGGCAAGGGGCGGCTCGCGCAGGGCTGGGACGCCGACATGACCATCGTGGACCTGAAGGCCCGGCGCGAGATCGCCGACGACTGGATCGCCTCGCTCTGCGGCTGGACGCCCTATGCGGGGATGCTCGCAAAGGCATGGCCGATGGCGACGGTGATCCGCGGGCGGGTCGTCATGCGCGAGGACGAAATCCTCCGGCCGACCGGCGGCGCGCCCGTCCGGTTCCAGGAGGCGGCGATCCCCGCATGAGCCGGCGATGATCACCGCCATTCTGCGCACCCGCGACAGCGCCCGCGTGCTGGGGCCGACGCTCGGCGCGCTCGGCGAAGGCGTGATGACGGGCTTGCTGCGCGACGTCATCTTCGCGGATGCGGGCTCGACCGACGAGACGGCGGACATCGCGGAGGCCGTGGGCGCGGTGTTCGCGCCGGCCCCCGCCGACCCGCTGGCGCGGGCGCGCGGCGAGTGGGTGCTGACGCTCGACGCCGACGCGACCTTGCCGCAGGGCTGGACCGAGGCGGTGCGCCGACATCTGTCCGAGCGGCCCGGCGCGGCGGCGCTCTTCGGACTGCGCGTCGCCGGGGGGCATCGCCTAGGCCCGGTCGCGCTGAACGCCGCCGCGGCGCTTCTGGGGCGAGCGGCGCCGGCGCATCCGGTGCTCGCGCCCCGCGCGCCGGGCCGGGCGCCGCGGCGCGTCGCGCGGCTCGACGCACACGCGACGCTCGGCGCGCAGGGCTGGCGGGCGCGCGGCGGGTTGGCGGGACAGGCTCGCATTCTCCTGCGCGATGCGCTCTATTCGCCCCGATCCGAGGCCGGCGCGGCCGAAGTCGGCGGGGGCGGGCGATGATCGCAGAGGCGAGGCGAAAGACTGCGCTCGGCGACGAACTGCGCGCCGTGATCTTCGCGACCGCCATCGTCTGGATGGTCTTCGCCGCCGCGATGCTGATCTGCGTCGTCACCGATCTGCTTGCGGGCGACGGCGACTGGAAAGTCTTCATGATCTCCTCGGGCCTCGTGCTCACCGTCGCGGGCATGATCGCCCTCGCGACGCGCGGCGCCGATCCCAAGCCGACTCAGCGCTTCGGGTTCCTGCTCGTCGTGATGATGTGGGCGACCGGCCCGCTCGCCGCCGCCGTGCCCTTCGTCCTGCACGGGATGAGCCTGCCGGACGCCGTGTTCGAGGCGGTGTCTGGCGTCACGACCACCGGGGCCACCGTGATCACCGGCCTCGATGTCGAGCCGCCCGGCATCCTGCTGTGGCGCTCGCTGATCCAGTGGATCGGCGGGATCGGCATCCTCGCGCTCGGCGTCGTGCTGCTGCCCTTCCTGCGCATCGGCGGGATGCAGCTGTTCAGCAAGGAGAGCTCCGACCGCTCCGACCGCCCGCTGCCGCGCTTCGCCTCCTTCGCGCGCGGGCTCCTCGCGGTCTATGCGCTCCTGACGGGTCTTTGCTTCATCGCCTATGAAGTCGTCGGCATGACGAGCTGGGAGGCGCTGAACCATGCGCTGACGACTGTTGCGACTGCCGGTTTCTCGACCTACGACGCGTCGATGGGCCATTTCGAGCAGACCGGCGTGCTATGGGTCGGCTCGGCCTTCATGCTGCTGGGCGGGCTGCCTTTCGCGATGTATGTCGCGGTCCTGTTCGGACGGACGCCGGATCGGCTCGATCCGCAGGTGGCCGTGCTCATCGGCATCGTGGCGTTGGCGGCGATCTCGCTCGCGGCGTCGCGCGAGGGCGGGTTCGGCGAGCGCGAATTCGCCGAGGCGGTGTTCAACGTCGTGTCGGTCGTCACCACCACCGGCTATGCGGCGGGCGACTACACCGCGTACAGCCCCTATGCGATGGCGCTGTTCTTCGTGCTCGCGTTTCTCGGCGGCTCGGCGGGCTCGACCACGGGAGGCATCAAGACCTACCGGCTGATCGTGACTGCGGCGATGCTGCGCGCGCATCTGCGCAGGCTGGTGCACCCCAACATGGTCGCCGTCACGCGCTATGGCGGCCAGCAGGTCGACCCGGCGATCTTCCGCTCGGCGCTGGTCTATCTCATCGCCTTCGCGGTGGTGCTGATGTTGCTGACGATGGCGCTGGCGATGACCGGGCTGGACCTGATCACCGCCCATAGCGGCGCGCAGACCGCGCTGACCAATGTCGGCCCCGGCCTCGGCCCGATCATCGGCCCGGCGGGCAATTTCGGGTCGCTGCCGGACGCGGCGAAATGGCTGCTCTGCCTCGGGATGATCCTCGGACGGCTGGAGATTCTGCCGGTGCTGGCGCTGCTGTCGAGCCAGTTCTGGCGGCGCTGAGAGCGGGGGCGGAGCGGGACCGGCGACAGGCCGCGTCGATCCCGGCTTCCCAGAACCGTCGCTTCGCGCAATGATCGTGCGATGAACGCAGCGCCCGCGACTGACAGGCCCTACACGCCCCGCGAACTGGCCGCCGATGCGGCGATCCACGGGCTCGGCGTGCTGTTCGCGGTGATCGCCGGCCCGATCCTGATCGCGATGGCCGCCGCGCGCGGCGAGGCGCCTGCGGTGGTGGCGGTGTCGATCTACGCCGTGGCGCTGCTGGCGGTGTTCGTCTTCTCCGCCTTCTACAATTTCGTCTCGGCGCCGCGCTGGCGCGAGTCGCTGCGCCGGCTCGACCACAGCGCGATCTATTTCAAGATCGCCGGCTCCTACACGCCTTTCGCCGCCGTCTCTCTGGCCGGCGGGGTCGGGCAGGCGCTGCTGATCGCGGTCTGGGCGGTCGCGGGCGTCGGCATGGCGCTGAAGCTCGCGGCGCCGCGCCGCTTCGAGGCGGCGTCGGTGCCGGTCTATCTCGGGCTCGGCTGGGCCTTCGTCTGGGTGGGCGCGGACGCGCGGGCCGCGCTGGCGCCGGAGGCGCTGGCCCTGCTGGTGGCGGGAGGCCTGCTCTACAGCCTCGGGGTGGGGTTCCATCTGTGGCGGCGCTTGCCCTATCAGAACGCGATCTGGCATCTGTTCGTGCTGGGGGGAACGGCCTGCATCTACGCCGCGATCGCCGTCGAGATCGCCTGAACGTCCCCACCTCCGCCCGGAGCCGCCATGCGCGTCGCGCTGATCATCCCCGCCCGCTACGCCTCGACCCGCTTTCCCGCCAAGCCGCTGGCCCCGCTGACCGGCGCGACCGGGCTCGACAAGACGCTGATCCGGCGCAGCTGGGAGGCCGCCTGCGCCGTGCGCGGCGTCGCGCGCGTCCTCGTCGCCACCGACGACGACCGCATCGCCGAGGCCGCGCGAAGCTTCGGCGCGGAGGTGGCGATGACCGACCCCGCCTGCGCCAACGGCACCGAGCGCTGCGCCGAAGCGCTCGACGCGCTCGACCCCGCGCCCGACCTCGTCGTGAACTTCCAGGGCGACGCGCCGCTCACCCCGCCCTGGTTCGTCGAGGCGCTGATCGCGGCGATGGCGGCCGACCCGACCTGCGACATGGCCACGCCCGTGCTGCGCTGCGACGCGGAAACGCTCGAGGCCCTGCGCGCCGACCGCCGGGCGGGCCGCGTCGGCGGCACCACGGCGGTGACCGCGACGTCGGGCGACGCGCTCTACTTCTCCAAGGAAGTGCTGCCCTACGGAGCCTCCGCCGACCCCGCCGAGGGGCCGCCCTGCCTGCACCATGTCGGCGTCTACGCCTATCGCCCCGCCGCCCTGCGGGCCTATCGCGACTGGCCTGCGGGTCCTCTGGAACGGGCGGAAGGGCTCGAGCAACTTCGCTTTCTGGAGAACGGTCGCCGCGTCGCCTGCGTCGAGGTCGAGGCGCGCGGGGCGGGGTTCTGGGAGCTCAACAACCCCTCCGACCGGCCGCGGATCGAATCGGAGTTGCGCGCGCGCGGGCTCGTCTGAGCGACTGCGACTGCGCGCGAAGCGCGCACTCGCCGGAAATGCGCGCGCTGATCGCAATAAATTCACGCATCGCGCGTTCGATTGCGCGCGAGCGGTATCGCGGTTGAGCATGCTCGCGTGATAGAGTCGCGCGTGGGATGTTTTGAGAGGGTTTCGGGATGCAACGCCATGTGCGCAAAGCCGTGTTTCCGGTCGCAGGTCTGGGAACGAGATTTCTGCCGGCCACCAAGGCGATCCCGAAAGAAGTGCTACCTCTGGTGGACCGGCCGCTGATCCAATACGCCATCGACGAGGCGCGCGCCGCCGGGATCGACGAATTCATCTTCGTGACGGCGAAGGGAAAATCGGCGCTCGAGGATTATTTCGACAGCGCGCCGGAGCTTGAGCGCAGCCTGCGCGAGAAGAACAAGACCGACCTTCTCGCGGCGCTCAAGCCGACCGAAGTGCCCTCGGGCGGCATCGCCTATGTGCGCCAGCAGGAGGCGCTCGGCCTCGGCCATGCGGTCTGGTGCGCGCGGCGCCTGATCGCCGACGAGCCGTTCGCGGTGATTCTGCCAGACGACGTGATCGAGGCGGATGTGCCGTGCCTCAAGCAGATGGTCGACGCCTACGCCGAGGTGCGCGGCGCGGTCGTCGCCGCGATGGAGGTGCCGCGCGCCGCGACGGCCAGCTATGGCGTGCTCGACGTCGCCTCGGAGAACGGCCAGCTCATCAGGATGAAGGGCATGGTCGAGAAACCCAAGCCGGAGGCCGCCCCCTCCACCCTCGCCGTGATCGGCCGCTACATCCTGCCGCCGAGCGTTCTCGAGACGCTCGGACAGATGAAGCGCGGGGCAGGCGGCGAGGTCCAGCTGACCGACGCCATCGCCGAGGAGATGGTCGAGGGCCGTCCGGTGCACGGATTCCGCTTCCGGGGCCGCCGCTTCGATTGCGGCTCGAAGGCGGGCTATCTGCAAGCCACGGTCGCCTATGCGTTGTCGCGCCCCGACCTGCGCGACGAATTCGCCGAGTTCCTGTCCCACACCATCGAGATGGCGCGCGCGGCGGAATAGCCGCGCCGCTCAGACGGGGATCGGGTTCGCCTTCGCCAAGGCGTCGAAGGCCGCGAGCGTCGCGACCAGCGGCGCCATCTGATCGAGCGGGATCATGTTGGGGCCGTCCGACGGCGCGGCGTCGGGGTCCTCATGGGTTTCGATGAAGATCGCCGACACGCCGACCGCCGCCGCCGCCCGCGCCAGAACCGGCGCGAATTCGCGCTGGCCGCCGGTCGCGCCGCCGAGGCCCCCCGGCTGCTGCACCGAATGGGTGGCGTCGAACACGACAGGCCAGCCGGTGCGCGCCATGATCGGCAGGCTGCGCATGTCGCTGACCAGAGCGTTGTAGCCGAAGCTCGCGCCGCGCTCGCACAGCATGATGCGGCGATTGCCGGTGCTCGCGATCTTGTCGGCGACGTTGGCCATGTCCCACGGCGCGAGGAACTGGCCCTTCTTGACGTTGATCGCGACGCCCGTCTCGCCGGCCGCCAGCAGCAGGTCGGTCTGGCGGCACAGGAAAGCCGGGATCTGGAGCACGTCGACCGCTTGCGCCGCGCGGGCGCAGTGCTCGGGCGCGTGCACGTCGGTCAGAACGGGCGCGCCGACGCGGGCGCGGATCTCGGCGAGGATCTCGAGCCCCTTCTCCATGCCGACCCCGCGTTGCGCGCTCAGCGAGGTGCGGTTGGCCTTGTCGTAGGAGCCCTTGAAGATGAAGGGCAGCCCCGCCTCGGCGCAGATTCCCGCCATGCGCTGCGCGATCGCGAGCGCGTGGGGGAGGCTTTCGAGCTGGCAGGGCCCGGCGATGATCGCTGCGGGACGGTCGGCCCCGATCTCGAAGCCGTCGAAGGCGATTCGCGTCGGCGTTGTCATGGGCGTGGTCCCGCACTGGAGAAGCCTCTGTCCTAGACGCTCGGCCCGAGCGATTCAAACCCCGCGCGCGGCGCTCGGCTGGCGCGGCGGGCGCGGCTGTGGCAAGGGGCGGACGAGGCATCGACACAAGGGGCGAGGCGATGGATCTGGGCATCAAGGGCAGGACGGCGCTGGTCTGCGCGGCGAGCAAGGGCCTCGGCTACGGCTGCGCGGAAGCGCTCGCGCGCGAGGGGGTGAACCTTGTGATCAACGCCCGCTCGGGCGGTCCGCTGGAGGCTGCGGCGGACCGGCTGCGCGCCCTCGGCGTCGCTGTGACGACCGTCGCCGCCGACGTGACGACCGATGAAGGCCGCGACGCGCTGCTCGCCGCCTGCCCCGCCCCCGACATCCTCGTGAACAACGCCGGCGGGCCGCCGCCGGGGCTGTGGTCGGATTGGGGTCGCGCGGAGTGGCAGGCGGCGGTCGAAGCCAACATGCTGACGCCGATCTTCCTGATGACCGCCATCCTGCCGGGCATGGTCGCGAAGCGCTGGGGCCGGGTCGTCAACATCACCTCGCAATCGGTGAAGGGGCCGATCCCGCAGCTCGGGCTGTCGAACGCGGCGCGGGCCGGGCTGACCGGCTTCGTCGCCGGGACGTCCCGGCAGGTCGCGCAATATGGCGTGACGGTGAACAACCTGCTGCCCGGCAGCCACGACACCGACCGGATCGTCGCGCTGGAGGAAGGCATCGCCAAGGCGCAGAACATCAGCCGCGCGGAGGCCGGCGAGCAGCGCCGCGCCGCCATCCCCGCGAAGCGCTACGGAACGATCGAGGAGTTCGGCGCGGCCTGCGCCTTCCTCTGCTCGGCCCATGCCGGCTTCATCGTCGGCCAGAACATCCTGCTCGACGGCGGCGCGACCAACGTGACCCTCTGACGCGCCGCGGACCCTGCGGGCTTGCGGCGCCGGCCCCGGATCGCTAGGTTTTCACGAGTGAAACGCTAGGGATTGTCTCGGTGTCCGCACAGCCGCCCGCACGCACGCCGACGCCGCCGCGCCTTGCGCTGGCGCAGGTGAGCAAGACGTTCGACGGACCGGCGCAGACCCGCGCCGTGCGCGAGGTCTCGCTCGATGTCGGCGACGGCGAGGTGCTGTGCCTGCTCGGGCCGTCCGGCTGCGGGAAGTCCACCTTGCTGCGGATCGCCGCGGGGGTGGAGCGCCAGAGTGCGGGGGCGGTGCTCGTAGACGGCGAGGTCGTCTCCGACGAACGCCGTCACGCGCCGCCCGAGTCGCGCGCCATCGGGCTGATGTTTCAGGATTTCGCGCTGTTTCCGCATCTGACCGTCGCCGACAACGTCGCCTTCGGGCTGCGTCGCCAGAAGCTCAACGGCGCGCTCAGGGGCACGGTGGAGAGCTATCTGGAGAAGGTCGGCCTCGCCGGTTACGGGCCGAAATACCCCCACCAGCTTTCGGGCGGCGAGCAGCAGCGCGTCGCTCTGGCGCGCGCTCTGGCGCCCAAGCCGCGCGTGATGCTGATGGACGAGCCGTTCTCGGGCCTCGACCAGCGCCTGCGCGACGACGTGCGCGACGAGACGCTGGCGCTGCTGAAGGAGGAGGGCGCCGGCGTCCTGCTCGTCACCCACGAGCCCGCCGAAGCCCTGCGCATGGCCGACCGCATCGCCCTGCTGCGCGACGGCCGCGTCGTTCAGGTCGGCGCGCCCTATCACATCTACAACCATCCGGTGGACCGGCGGGCGGCGGCGTTCTTCTCCGACGTCAACGTGATCCACGGGGTGGTCGCCGCGCGCCAGACCGACACGCCGTTCGGGCTGTTCCTGACGCCGGGGATGGTCGATCAGGCCGATGTCGAGATCATCATCCGCCCCCAGCACCTCAAGATCGACGAGGATCGCGGCGCGGCGCCTGCGCCGAACCCGCGGCTCGGCCTGCCGGCGCATGGGCGCGTCGAGCGGGCGCGCTTCATCGGCTCGGAAAGCCTGATCGAAGTGCGGATGGACCATGACGGCTCGGTGCTGAAGGCGACGGTGCCCGGCGCCTATCTGCCCGAGAAGGGCAAGCCGCTCTGGCTGTCGCTGCGGCGCGAGCATTGCTTCGTCTTCCCCTGCGAGGCGCAGAGCCGCGTCGCCAATCCCTGGGAGGCCGATCGCGACGCGCAGGGCAAACGGCCCGGCTGACGTCTCGGCGATCGAAGGGCCGGACGGCGCGCTGAAGCGGACGGTCGGCACATGCGATGAGGACCGCGCCCCCTCTGGCGGGAGGGAGGGCGCGATCCGTTCTGGTCGCACGGACCAAGAGCCGAGCGGAGAGCCTCGGCAAATGGCCGGTTTCCGCGCGAATTCGCCCCGGTGCGCCCGGCCCGTCCTTCGCTCGGACCAAAAACACCGCACGCGACCCTTTCCGCGCGCCGCGCGATCCCATATGTCGAGACAAAGGACATCGCGCCGCGCAGGCGGCGCTGAGGGAGAGACCGCATGAGCCCGAGCATCTGGCAAATTCTCATCGTCGTCCTGCTGGTCGTGCTGCTCTTCGGACGCGGCAAGATCTCGGCTCTGATGGGCGACATGGCGAAGGGCATCAAGGCCTTCAAAAAGGGCATGGCCGACGACGTCGCCGACGAGACCCAGAAGGTCGAGCGCGCCGCCGACGAAGCGGTCGACGTAACGCCCAAGACCGAGAAAAAGGACGCCTGATCCGCAGCGCGTGAGCACGGTCGGTCCGGAGGGCGCGGCGCATGTTCGACATCGGCTGGACGGAGCTGCTGGTCATCGGCGCGCTTGCGCTGATCGTCGTGGGGCCGAAGGACCTTCCGCGCCTGCTGCGCACGCTTGGCCAGTACACGGCGCAGGCCCGCGGGATGGCGCGCGACTTCCAGCGCTCGATGGAGCAGGCCGCGCGCGAGGCCGACATCACCGACATGAAGGAGATGCGCGACACCGCCGACAGCCTCAACAAGCTGCGGCGCATGTCGGTGGACGACATGCTCGGCGCGCCGAAATCCTCGCCGACCGCGAAGCCCGCCGCGGTGAGCCCGGCGTCGCAGAAACCGGCTGCGCCGATGCGCGTCGAAGACGAAACGCCCGCTCCGGCGCCGGCGCCGGTCGAGGCGGCGGCGCCGTCCCCCCAGCCGACCGCCCCGCGCGAAGGATGACGCGCCGCCATGTCCGTTGACGACATCGACGCCAGCCGGGCGCCCCTGATCGAGCATCTGATGGAGCTGCGCACGCGGCTCATCTACGCCTTTCTGGCGCTCGGCGTGTGCGCGCTGGTCTGTTTCTTCTTCGCTCAGGAGATCTACGATTTCCTGACAGGGCCGCTGCGCGACCGCCTCACCGCGCGCGGGCAGGACCCGCGGCTGATCTACACCCAGCTCTACGAGACCTTCTTCGTCCATCTCAAGATCGCGCTGTTCGGCGGGTTCTTCATCGCCTTCCCGATCATCGCGACGCAGATCTGGATGTTCGTGGCGCCGGGCCTCTACCGCGACGAGCGGACGGCGTTCGCGCCCTTCCTGATCGCCACGCCCGTGCTGTTCCTGATGGGCGCGTCGCTGGTTTATTTCCTCGTCATGCCGATGGCGATCGACTTTTTCCTGAATTTTCAGGAGACCGGCGCCGGAGGCGGCACGCAGATCGAGTTCATGGGGAAGGTCAACGAGTATCTCAGCCTCGTCATGACCTTCATCCTCGCCTTCGGCATCTGCTTCCAGTTGCCGGTTCTTTTGACGCTGCTGGGCCGCGTCGGGATCGTCTCGGCGCAGGGGCTGGCTGAGAAGCGCAAATACGCGATCGTCGGGATCGCGGCGGCGGCGGCGGTGCTCACGCCGCCCGACCCGATCAGCCAGATCGGGCTCGCCATTCCGATCTATCTGCTCTACGAGATCTCCATCATTCTGGTGCGCATGGTCGAGAAGCAGCGCGCCGCGCGCGAAGCCGCCGACGAGGCCGAGTTCCAGCGCGAGATGTTCGGCGACGAAAAGCAGTGACGGCGGGGCTGGATGCGGACGCGCTGGCGCGGATCGCGGCGGCGCTCGAGCGGCTCGCGCCGCCGCCGGCCCCCCGCCCGGATTTCGCCGCCGCCGAAGCCTTCATCTGGCACGCCGACCCCGACCGGCTCGAACCCGTGCCGCATGTCGCCCGCGTCGGGATCGGCCTGCTGGTGGGCGTCGACGGCGCGCGCGACGCGCTGCTCGAGAACACGCGCCGCTTCGCGCGCGGGCTGCCGGCCAACAACGCGCTGCTCTGGGGCGCGCGCGGCATGGGCAAGTCGAGTCTGGTGAAGGCCTGCCACGCCGAGGCCGCCCGACAGGCGACGGCGCGGCTCGTGCTGCTCGAAATCCAGCGCGAGGACCTGCCGTCGCTGCCGCGTCTGCTCGGCTTGCTGCGCGACGCGCCGGAGCGGTTCCTGCTGTTCTGCGACGACCTCTCCTTCGACGTCGGCGACAGCGGCTACAAGTCGCTCAAGGCGGTGCTCGACGGCGGCGTGGCGGGGCGGCCCGGAAACGTGCTGTTCTACGCGACCTCGAACCGCCGCCACCTGATGCCGCGCGACATGATCGAGAACGAGCGCTCGACCGCCATCAACCCCTCCGAGGCGACCGAGGAGAAAGTCTCGCTGTCGGACCGCTTCGGGCTGTGGCTGGGCTTCCACCCCTGCGGACAGGACGCGTTCCTCGCGATGATCCGGGGCTATTGCGACGCCTTCGGGATCGCGATCGCCGAGGACGAGCTGCGGGCGGAGGCGGTGGCGTGGCGGCAGGCGCGCGGCGCGATGTCGGGCCGCGTCGCCTGGCAGTTCGTGACCGACCTCGCCGGGCGGCGCGGCGTGGCGCTGCCCGGCTGACGGCCGGCTTCAGCCGAGGAACTGCGCCGGATCGACCGATTCGGCGCCCCGGCGCACTTCGAAATGCAGCGCCGGCGCGCCGCCCTCGGGGCCCGGGGCGACCGCGCCGATCACGTCGCCGCGCCGCACCCGGTCGCCGCGCTTCACGGTGACGCCGTCGACCCGACCGTAAACGGTCAGGATCTGGTCCTGATGGCGGATCAGCACGATGGTGCCGAGGCCGCCGAGCGACTCCGAGACCAGCGCGACTTCGCCATCCGCCGCCGCCCGCACGGTTGCGCCAGCGGGGGCCGCGAACTCCATCCCGTCGCCGCCGGACCCGTAGGCGCGGCTGACGGTCCCATCCACCGGCGCCGCGAAGGCGGCGGCCGACGCCGCGGCGGGGGCCGCCGCGCGCGCCGCCGGCTGAGGGGCGGGAGCGGCTGCGGCCTGCGCCGGGGCGGGGGCCGGCGCTGCTGCGG
>NZ_DAIQNN010000019.1:14626-46131 GCF_036788415.1 Rubrimonas sp.
GCGGGCGGCTCGGCGGACAGGAAGGGCGCGGGCGCGGTCCCGCGCGCGGGTGCTGCGACTTCGGCTTCGATCCGGTCGAGATCGAAGCTCGTCACAGCGCCGGGGCTCGCAACGGGGGCGGTCGCGACCGGAGCGGCCGCGATCTGGGCGGGCGCGGTCGTTTCGACGGGGGCCGCCGCGACCTGCGCGCGATAGGCTTCGGCCTCGGGCGGCAGGATCAGCTCGTCGCCGGGGCGCGGGCTGTGCTGCGCGGGGAGGCCGTTATAGGCGGCGAGCGCCGAAGGCGACAGACCGACGCGCCCGGCCATCGTCTCGACCGTATCGCCGGGCCGCGCCACCACGGCGCTGTAGCCGCCGTAATCGACGACCCCGCGCGCGTCCGGCGACAGCGCGCCGGGGGCGGGAACCGGGGCGGTCTGGACGGGGGCGGTCTGGATTGGGGCGCCCTGAACGGGCGCGCTCTGCGCCGTGGGCTCGCTGCCGCGCCAGACGATGGGGGCGGGCTCGGGCCGGCTGGCGCAGCCAGCCAGCAAGGCCAGCCCGGCCAAAGCCAGCGGCGCGCGGCGGCGGGGGGCTGACCAAAGGGCGGGCGCGGTGCGGTGCGCGGTCATGGCGGTTCCTCTCTCTGTCGGGCGACGTCTCAGGGCGCGTCGCCTTCCGGCACGCCTTCGAGCAAGGGCACGAAGCGCACCGGCATCAATTCATGATAATCCAGCCCCTGGGGCGTTTTCGTGATCCGGATGAGGTGCTGCACGTCGTCGCTCTGGCCGACCGGCAGCACCATGATCCCGCCCTCGCGCAGCTGGCGCAACAGAAGCGCCGGCGGGTCCTCGGCGGCGCAGGTCACCATGATGCGGTCGAACGGCGCCTGCTCGGGCCAGCCGAGCGCGCCGTCGCCCGCCTTCACCGAGACGTTCGACAGATCGAGCGCGGCGATCCGCTCCGCGGCCTGCCGCGCCAGCGCCCGGTGGCGCTCGATGGCGTAGACCCGCCGCGCCAGCCGCGCGAGAATCGCCGCCTGATAGCCCGAGCCGCAGCCCACTTCGAGCACCTTGCACCGCGGCGTCGGCGCCAGCGCCTGCGTCATCACGCCCACCACCGAGGGCTGCGAGATGGTCTGCCCGCAGGCGATGGGCAGGGGGATGTCCTCATAGGCGCGGTCGCGGAAGGCGCGGTCGACGAACAGGTGGCGCGGCGTCTTCTCGATGGCGTCGAGGACGCGCGGGTCGCGCACGCCGTTCTGGCGCAGCGCGAAGACCAGTTGCATCAGCTGCTCGCGGTCGGGCGCGCCATCGGCCTGGATCATGGCGGGATCATCCGGCCAGCGCGGCGCGGGCCGCCTCGAACAGGTCGTGGGCGGCGAGGTCGGGGCGCATCGGCGTGACCGTGATCCAGCCCTCCGCGCCCATCGCCGCATCCGAGCCGGGCTGGGAGGAGGCGTTCGATGTCATGTGCGACAGCCAGAAGAACTGCCGCCCCGAGGGCGACATCTGCTCGACGCAGTCGAACACGCCCGCCGCGCGGCGCCCCTGCGGCGCGAGCGCGAAGCCCTTGACCTGCGCCGGCGCATAGGCCGGGAAGTTGACGTTGTAGAAGATGTCGCGCTCCCACGGGCAGGCGAGCACACGGCGCACCGCCTCGACGCCGAAAGCGCGGGCGGGGTCGAAGCGCTCCGCCGGCGCGTGGGGGGCGGCGGTGTAGAACTGGCTGAGCGCGACGGCGCGCACGCCCTGCAGCGCGCCTTCCAGCGCGCCGCCGACCGTGCCGGAATAGACCGCGTCCTCGGCGACGTTGTGGCCGGAGTTCACGCCGGAGAGCACCAGATCGGGCGGGTTTCCCTTCAGGATGTGGCGCAGGCCGAGGATGACGCAGTCGGCCGGGTTGCCCTCCACCGCGAAGCGCCGCTCGCCGAGCCGGATCAGACGCATCGGCCTTGTGTAGGAGATGCAGTGCGAGACGCCCGAGCGCTCCATCTCGGGCGCTGCGACCCAGACCTCGCCCTCGGGGCCGGCGATCTCGGCGGCGATGGCCTCGGCCACCGCCAGCCCCGGCGCGGTGATCCCGTCGTCATTGGTCACGAGAATGCGCATTCGGCTCTCCAGAACGTCACGCAGCACCTAACGCCCCGCGGGGGCGGGGTCCAGCGGGCAGGCGCCGCTCCCGCGACATTCCGCGCTCGACACCGCGCGACGGATCGCGGACCCTGATCGCGGAAACAGCGGAGGGTCGCATGCCGATATCGCCGGACGCCGTCGCGAAGATGGCGGCGGACTACACCGCTGCATGGAATTCCGGCTCGGCCGAGGCGGTCGCCGCCTTCTACGCCGAGGATGGCGAGATCGCGATCAACCGCGGCGAACCCTGGTCGGGGCGCGACCGCGTGCGCGACATGGCGGCGGGCTTCTTCGCCGATGTCCCGGACATGGCGCTGGTCTGCGACGATCTCCGGGTCTCGGGCGCTCATTCGGTCTATGTCTGGACCTTCACCGGCCATGACGCCGCGACCGGCGCCCCGCTGTCGATCCGCGGCTGGGAGGAATGGGAGCTCGACGACGATCTGCGCGTGCGCGCTTCTCGGGGTTGGTTCGACGCGGAGGAGTATGCACGGCAGGCGGCGGCGGGTTAGGGCGCTTCAGCCGAGGCTCCCGTCCGAAGCGATCCGGGCCGCGCCCTTCATGTAGGGCCGCAGGACGTCCGGGATCGTCACCGACCCGTCCGCCTCCTGACAGGTCTCCATCACCGCGATCAGGCAGCGCCCGACCGCAAGGCCGGAGCCGTTGAGCGTGGCGACGAATTCGGGCTTCGCGCCCTCCTCGCGGCGGAAGCGGGCGTTCATCCGGCGGGCCTGGAAGTCGCCGCAGAGCGAGCAGGAGCTGATCTCGCGATAGGCGTTCTGCCCCGGCAGCCAGACTTCGATGTCATGCGTGCGCTGCGCGCCGAAGCCCATGTCGCCCGTGCACAGCGCGACCGTGCGATAGGGCAGGCCCAGCTTTTCGAGAATCGTCTCGGCGCAGCGGGTCATGCGCTCGAGTTCGGCCCGCCCGTCCTCGGGCGCGACGACGCTGACCATCTCGACTTTTTCGAACTGGTGCTGGCGCAGCATGCCGCGCGTGTCCTTGCCGGCGGAGCCGGCTTCGGAGCGGAAGCATTGCGTCCAGGCGGTCATGCGGCGCGGCAGCGCGCCCGCGTCGAGGATCTGGCCGGCGACGAGGTTGGTCAGCGTCACTTCCGCCGTCGGGATCAGCCACCAGCCGTTCTCGGTGCGGTAGAGGTCGTCGGCGAATTTCGGAAGCTGCCCGGTGCCCAGCACCGCCTCGTCGCGCACCAGCACCGGCGTCCAGACTTCCGTGAGCCCGTGTTCGTCGACATGGGTGTCGAGCATGAACTGGGCGAGCGCGCGGTGCAGCCGGATCAGCGCGCCCGACAGCACGACGAAGCGCGCGCCGGAGAGTTTCGCGGCGGCGTCGAAATCCATCAGGCCCATCGCCTCGCCGAGCTCGAAATGCTCCTTGGGCGCGAAATCGAAGGCGCGCGGGGCGCCATGGCGGCGCAGTTCGACATTGGCGGTCTCGTCGGGGCCGTCGGGCGTGTCGGGAAGCGGCGCGTTGGGCAGGGCCATCAGCTCGGCGGTGAGCGCGTCGTCCTCGGCCTTGGCCTCGGCCTCCAGCCGCGCGATCTCGTCCTTCTTGGCGGCGACCAGCGCGCGCAGCCGTTCGAATTCGGCGTCGTCGCCCTTCGCCTTCGCGGCGCCGACCTGCTTCGAGGCGGCGTTGCGCTCGGCGAGCGCGGCCTCGGCGGCGGCGATCTTCGCGCGGCGGGCGGCGTCGCGCGCGAGCAACGCCTGCGCCGCCGGCGGCAGGCCGCGCCGCGCCAGCGCCGCGTCGAAGGCGTCGGGATCGTCGCGCAGCAGGCGGATGTCGTGCATGGGAGGCGGGCTCGCGGGATGGCGGTCGGACGGACCGGGCGGTTATGCAACATGCGCCCGCGCGGCGCCAGCCTCGGCCCGGCGCTCGACGGCGCGTCCGGCGCCTTGCGCGCGAAGGGAGGGGCGCCGCACTCTGGCGGCCCGATCCCGGAGACGCCGATGCTCGCCCGCCTGTTCGTCCTGCTCGCCGCCCTGCTGTGCTCCCCCGCCCGCGCCGAACCCGATCCGCGCGACTGGCCGTCCGTGCTGGCGCAAGCGCGCGGCCAGACGGTGCATTTCCACGCCTGGGGCGGCGACCCGCTCGCCAACGCCTACATCGACTGGGCCGGCGCGCAGGCCGAGGCGGAGCACGGCGTGCGGGTCGTCCATGTCAAGCTGTCGGACACGGCGCAGGCGGTGGCGCGCGTGCTGTCGGAGAAGGCGGCCGGGCGCGCGGAGGGCGGCGCGGTCGATCTCATCTGGATCAACGGCCCCAACTTCGCGGCGATGAAGGAGGCGGGATTGCTGTTCGGTCCCTGGGCGGAGGACCTGCCCAACTGGCGCTTCGTGGACGTGGCGGGCAAGCCCTCGGTGCGCGCCGACTTCACCGTGCCGACCGAGGGGCTGGAAGCGCCGTGGAGCATGGCGCAGCTCGTCTTCTTCCACGACGCCGACCGCCTGCCCGAGCCGCCGCGCGACATGGCCGCGCTGCTGGACTGGGCGCATGGCGCGCCGGGCCGCTTCGCCTATCCCGCCCCGCCCGATTTTCTGGGGACCACCTTCCTCAAGCAGGCGCTGCGCGCGCTGACGCCCGATCCCGCGATCCTCGCGCAGCCCGTCGAGCAGGCCGATTTCGGCGCGGCGACCGCCCCGCTCTGGGCGTTTCTCGACGCGCTCCACCCGGTCCTGTGGCGGCAGGGGCGGGCGTGGCCCGCGACCGGGGCGCAGTTGCGGGCGATGATGGCGGATGGAGAGATCGACCTCGCCTTCTCCTTCAACCCCAACGAGGCGGCGGCGGCCATCGCCGACGGGCAGTTGCAGGGCTCCGTCCGCGCCTTTGCGCTGGACGGGGGGATGATCGGCAACGCGAGCTTCGTCGCGATCCCCTTCAACGCCTCGGCGAAGGCCGGGGCGATGGTCTTCGCGGATCTGCTGCTGTCGCCCGCGGCGCAGGCGCGCAAGGCCGATCCCGAATTCTGGGGGCTGCCGACGGTGCTCGACATCGCCGCCCTGCCGCAAGCCGAGCGCGCCCTGTTCGACGCCATCGAGACGCGGCCCGGCGCGCTGGCGCCCGAGGCGCTCGGGCCGGTGCTGCCGGAACCGCATCCGAGCTGGGCCACGGCGCTGGAGCTCGAATGGACCCGGCGCTACGGCGCGGGCCGCTGACGCCGGGCGTGCTGCGGCTCCCCCCGCCGCTGATCCTCGCGCTGACGGCGGGGCCGGTCGCGGCGGGGCTGCTCGGCGCCCTCGGACCCGCTTTCGGCTGGATGCCCGCCCTCGGCGCGACCGAGCCGGGGCTGTCGGCTTGGCGGGACCTGCTGAGCTGGCCAGGTCTCGGCGCGGCGCTGCTTCTGTCGGCGGTCACGGGGGTCGCGGGGACGGCGCTGTCGCTCGGCTGCGCGCTTCTCATCGCGGCGGCGCTGGGGTCGGGCGCGGGGCTGCGGCGGGCGGAGCGGCTGCTGGCGCCGATGCTCGCGATCCCGCATGCGGCGGCGGCGTTCGGGCTGGCCTTCCTGATCGCGCCCTCGGGGTGGATCCTGCGCGCGCTGAGCCCCTGGGCGACCGGCTTCGACCGCCCGCCCGACTGGCTGATCCTGAACGACCCCGGCGGCCTCGCGCTGATCGCGGGGCTGGTCCTGAAGGAGACGCCGTTCCTGCTGCTGACGATCCTCGCAGCGCTGCCCCAGACCGACGCGGCGCGCAGCCTGACCGTGGCGCGCAGCCTCGGCTACGGGCCGGTCGCGGCATGGGTCAAGGTCGTGCTGCCGCGCCTCTATCCGCAGATCCGGCTCCCGGTGCTGGCGGCGCTCGCCTATTCCGCCTCGACGGTCGACATGGCCATGATTCTCGGCCCCTCCGCGCCGCCGACGCTCGCCGTGCAGATCGTCGCGTGGATGGGCGATCCCGACCTCGCGCTGCGGCCGCGCGCGGCGGCGGCGGCGCTGCTGCTCGGCGGGCTGACGCTGGGGCTGATCGGGCTGTGGCGCATCGGCGAGATCGCGCTCGCGGCGATGGGGCGCCGCTGGATCGCGGGAGGCGGGCGGCGCGCCGCCGACGGGGCGCTGCGCGCGGCGGGGCTGGCGCTGCTGGGGCTTCTCGTCCTCGCGACCTGCGGGGCGCTGGCGGCGCTGGCGGCGTGGTCGACCGCGGAGCTGTGGGTGTTTCCCGAGACGCTGCCCGAGGGCTTCACGGCGCGGCATTGGGCGGCGGCCGGGCCGGCCCTCGCCGCGCTCGCCGCTCGCACGGCGCTGATCGCGGCGGCGGCGACGGCGGCGGGGCTCGCGCTCGCGCTGCTGTGGCTCGAGGCCGAGCGCCGCGCCGGGCGCCGTCGCCAGCCCTGGCCGCTGTTCGCGCCGCTGCTGGTCCCGCAGGCGGCCTTCCTGCCGGGGTTGCAGGCGCTGGCGCTGGGCGCGGGGCTCGACGGCGGGCTGGGAGCGGTGATCGCCGCGCATGCGCTCTTCGTCGCGCCTTACGTCTATCTCGTCCTCGCCGATCCGTGGCGGGCCTGGGACGAACGGGCCGGGCTGGCGGCGGCGGCGCTCGGGGCCGGGCCGTGGCGGGTGTTCTGGGCGGTGCGGGCGCCGATGCTGGCGCGCGCGGTTCTGACGGCGGCGGCGGTCGGCTTCGCCGTCTCGGTCGCGCAATATCTGCCGACGCTGCTGATCGGCGGCGGACGGACGCCGACGCTCACCACCGAGGCGGTCGCGCTCGCCGCAGGGGGCGACCGCCGTCTGATCGGGGCGACCGCGCTGGCGCAGGCGGCGCTTCCCTTCGCGGGTTTCGCGCTGGCGCTCGGCGCGGCGGCGGCGCTGGCGCGCAGGCGGCGGGGGCTCGCGCCGTGAAGGGGCTTCGGCTCGAGGGCCTGCGCATCGCCTTGCGCGGACGGACGCTCGTCGCGCTCGACGTCGATGTCGGACCGGGCGAGATCGCCACGGTGATGGGGCCGTCCGGCGCCGGAAAGTCGACCCTGCTCGCCGCCATCGCCGGCGCCGCCCCGCCGGATTTCGAGGTGTCGGGGCGCGTGCTGCTCGACGGGGGCGACGTGACCGGGCTGCCGATCGAGCGCCGCCGCATCGGGCTGCTGTTTCAGGACGATCTGTTGTTTCCGCATCTCTCGGTCGGCGGAAATCTCGGCTTCGGTCTGCCGCGCGGGGCGCCCGACCGCGCCGCCCGAATCGAGGCCGCGCTCGACGAGGCGGGCCTCGCGGGCTTCGGCCCCCGCGATCCGGCGACGCTGTCGGGCGGCCAACGCGCGCGCGTCGCCGTGATGCGCGCTCTGCTGGCGGAGCCGCGCGCGCTGCTGCTCGACGAGCCCTTCTCGCGGCTCGACGCGGATTTGCGGGCGCGGTTTCGCGGCTTCGTCTTCGAGCGCCTGCGCGCGCGCGGCCTGCCGGCGCTGCTCGTCACCCACGACCCCGACGATGCGCGCGCCGCCGGCGGCCCCGTTCTGACCGTCGGCGAGCCCGGCGCCGCCTGAAACCCGACTCTCATCGGCTCTTTTTCCCGCCGCGGCGAATGCTAAGTGTCGTAGGCGCGGCCATCCGCCGCGGATCGCCGCAACCGAAGGTCCCAGCCTTGTCCAGACCGCCCTCCGAGCCGACCCGCGCGCCGCGCGGCCTCGCCGTGCCTTCGAGCCGCGCCGCGCGCCTCGCCCGCTTCGGCGGGCTGACCTCCGGCATCGCCGGCGCGGTGATCGCGGGCGGCGCGCGCGAGCTGGCGCAGGGCCGCCGGCCGAAGATGCGCGACCTGCTGCTCACCCCCGCCAACGCCCGCCGCCTCGCCGACGAGCTGGCGCGGATGCGGGGCGCGGCGATGAAGGTCGGGCAGCTGATGTCGATGGACGCGGGCGAGATGCTGCCGCGCGAACTCGCCGACATCCTCGCCCGGCTGCGCGCCGAGGCGCATCCGATGCCGCCGAAACAGCTGCGCTCGGTGCTCGACGCCAATTGGGGCGCGGGGTGGCTGGCGCGCTTCGCCCGCTTCGACGTGCGCCCGATCGCCGCCGCCTCGATCGGGCAGGTCCACCGCGCGCGCACCCGGGACGGGCGCGATCTGGCGCTCAAGATCCAGTATCCGGGCGTGCGGCGCAGCATCGACAGCGACGTCGACAATGTCGCGGCGCTGATCCGCATCTCGGGTCTGCTGCCCCGCGGGCTCGACATCGCGCCGATGCTCGAGGAGGCCAAGCGCCAGCTTCACGAGGAGGCGGATTACCTGCGCGAGGGCGCGCAGCTCGCCCGCTTCTCGGCGCTGCTGGCGGGCGAGGCCGATTTCCGCGTGCCCGAGCTGCACGCGGACTTCACGACGCGCGACGTGCTGGCGATGACCTTTGTCGAGGGCCGGCCGGTCGAGGCGCTGACCGACGCGCCGCAGGCCGAGCGCGACCGGGTCGCCGCCCTGCTCACCTCGCTGCTGTTTCGCGAGCTGTTCGGGTTCCGGCTGATGCAGACCGACCCCAACTTCGCGAATTTCCGCTACGACTCCGCGACCGGCGCCCTCGTGCTTCTCGATTTCGGGGCGACGCGGGAGGTGCCGGAGGCGCTGGTCGAGGCCTATCGGCGGATGCTGCGCGCCGCGCTCGACGCCGACCGCGAGGGGCTGCGCGCCGCCGCGATCGCGATCGGCTTCTTCGAGGGCGCGACGCTGCGCCGCCATCAGGACCAGGTGCTCGACATGATCGAGATGGCGACCGAGCCGATGCGCCGCGACGGCGTCTTCGATTTCGGCGACGGCGAGACGGCGGCGCGGCTGCGCGACGCAGGTATGGAGATCGGCATGGAGCGCGAATTCCTCCATGTGCCGCCGATGGAGGCGATGCTGCTCCAGCGCAAGTTCGCGGGCGTCTATCTGCTGGCGGCCCGGCTGAAGGCGCGCGTCGCGCTGCGCCCCATGCTGGAGCCCTGGCTGGACGGCGCAGAGCCCGCGGCGGCCTGATCCGAGACCAGCCGCGCGTCAAGGCCCGCGACGATCTCGGGGCGGCTGCGGGAGATCACCCTTATCCAGTCGCCGGGCGTCGAGACCGACATGCCGACCGACAGCGTCGCGCCGTCGATGCGGTACCAGTCGTCGCCGTCGAACCCGTCGAGCGGGTCGCGTTCGAGGCCGCGCAAGGGAAAGGCCGCAGGATAGGCGGTCGCGGAGGCGCCGAGATGCGCGCTCGCCGCCTCCAGCGCGCCAGCGGGGTCGGACATCACGCCGAGGACCTCGCCGCCGAACCGCCAGACCACGGGACCCGCCGCGCCGAGCCCGTGGCCGACGCGCGCGCCGCCCGGGGCGTTGAGCAGGATCATGTGGCTGTCCACGCGGGTTCCCGCCGGGATCGCGCCGCCATCCACCGCCAGCGGCGCGGCGAGCGTCGCGCCCTGGGCCTCGTCGAAGCCGACCATGCCCCACGCCTCGACGCCCGGCGCGCGATCTGCGGTGGAGGCGGGGGCCGCGATGATCTCGGGCGCGGCGCCGGCGGTGCTGGGCGGTCCCTCGACTGCGACGATCTCTCCCGAGGCGGGCGCGCCGGCCAGAGCGAGGAGGAGGAGGAACGAGACGCGCATGGGGAGAGACTGGCGAAGCGGCGACCGCGGTTCAAGCGCTGCGCGCGGGATCGGTCGCGTTTCGGGGGTTTCCGCCAGTCGGCATAGGAGTTGAGGGCCGCGCCCGACCTCGGGAGGGCGATTCGAGACAGATGAGCCCCTGCGGTTTATGGCGCCAAATACCCCGCCGGCTCAGCGAGTTGCGCCGTTGCAATGCGCCCTCCCTGGGGGGAGGGAGGGCGCGGTCCGTGCTGGTCGGACGGACCAAGAGCCGAGCGGAGGGCCTCGGCCGATGGCCGAAACCCGCGCTGATCGGCCCCGAACAGCGCCCCCGGGCGCGCCGCGCGTCAGCCGAGGCTCGGATCGATCCCCTTGCACGCCGCGACGAGGCCGCGCACCGCCTCGACCGAGGTCTCGAACATCGCCTTCTCGTCCTCGTTCAGCGCGATCTCGACGATCTTCTCCACGCCGTTCGCGCCGATGATCACCGGCACGCCGACATAGAGCCCGTCGAGCCCGTATTCGCCCGCGCACCAGGCCGCGCAGGGCAGCACGCGGCGCTGGTCCTTGAGATAGCTCTCCGCCATCTGGATCGCCGACGCCGCCGGCGCGTAATAGGCCGAGCCCGTCTTGAGCAGCGCCACGATCTCGCCGCCGCCGTTGCGGGTGCGGTCGACGATCGCGTCGATGCGCGCCTGCGTGCTCCAGCCCATCTTGATCAGATCCGGCAGCGGGACGCCGGCGACGGTCGAGTAGCGCACCGAGGGCACCATGGTGTCGCCATGGCCGCCGAGCACGAAGGCGGTCACGTCCTTGACCGACACCTTGAACTCGTCGGCGAGGAAATGCCGGAAGCGCGCGGAATCGAGCACCCCGGCCATGCCGACGACTTTGGTCGCGGGCAGGCCGGAGAAGGTCTGCAGCGCCCAGACCATCGCGTCGAGCGGGTTGGTGATGCAGATCACGAAGGCGTCGGGCGCGTAGGATTTCAGCGCGCCGCCGACCGCCTTCATGACTTTGAGGTTGATCCCGAGGAGGTCGTCGCGGCTCATGCCGGGCTTGCGCGGCACGCCGGCGGTCACGATCACCACGTCCGCGCCCTTGATCGGCGCATAGGTGGCGGGATCGTCGGGCGCGGTGCTGACGCCGCTCAGCTGCGCGTCGAAGCCGTCGACCGGCGCCGATTCGGCGATGTCGAGCGCCTTGCCCTGCGGCACCCCCTCGGCGATGTCCACGAGGACGATGTCGCCGAGTTCCTTCAGCCCCGCCAGATGCGCCAGCGTGCCGCCGATCTGCCCGGCGCCGATCAGCGCGATTTTCGCCCTCGCCATGCCTTGTCTCCCTGTGGACGGTTGTCGCCGGCGCGAAGGGTTACGCGCCGCGCCGCAGCGCGGCAACCTGCGCATAGGTCGCGGCGAGGGCCGTCATCGGGCCGCAGCCGCCTCCGCGAAAGCGGCCTCGGCGCCGGGATGCAAGGGAAGCACCGTCTCGACCGAGCGCAGCGTCGCCGGGTCGAGCCGCGCGAGCAGCGGCGCGCGCCGACCCAGCGCTGCGCTCTGCGCGACGAGGGCCGCGGCGACCGGGCCGATCCACGCGTCGCGCAGACGCGCATGCGTCACGAGCAGCGCGGCGACCCCGAAACTCGGCGTCGCCGGGCCCGTGCCGCCATATCGGAAGGCCGGGATGGAGGCGCGCTCATAGGCCGGTCGATCCGCGATCAGCGCGTCGATCTCGGGACCGGAGACCGGCACCAGCCGGGCGCCGCACTCGCGGATCGCGCGCGCCACGACAGGCGCGGGATGCCCGACCACCAGCGCCGTCGCGTCGATGCGCCCGGCGCAGAGCGCAGCCGTCCCCTCCTCGGGCGGCAATGATTCGACTTCGGAGAAATCGGACGGGGACAGGCCGAAGGCCGCGACCACCAGCTCCGCCGTGGCGCGCCCGCCGGAGCCCTGCGCCCCCATGTTCACCCGCTTGCCCGAAAGGTCGCGCACGCCCGCGATCCGCGAGCCGGACGCCGCGAGAACCGTGAAGGACTCGGTGTAGAGCTTCGCGACGCCCCGCAAGCCGTCGAGCCCGGCGGCCCCTGCGAAGACCCCGGCGCCGTCGCGCGCCGCGATCACCCAGTCCGCCTGCGCCAGCGCGAGTTCCACTTCGCCCGAGAGCAGCGCATGGAGATTGTAGACCGACCCCGGCGTCGCCTCCGGCGAGCAGCGCAGACGCCCGCGATGCGCCGCGTCGACCTCGGCGCAGATCGCGCGCGCCGCCTGGTGATAACCGCCGTCGAGCCCGCCCGCGGCGAAAGAGAGGAAGCCGAGCCGTCCTGCGCCAACCGCCTCCTGAGCCGCCGGCCCACCCGGCGCGACCGCCAGCGCGGCGCAGAGCGCCGCTGCGATCGCCAATGCCCGTCGCATCGCGAACTCCCTCTCCAACGCATCGTCCAAGTGGTTCCACAGCGCCGCCCGAACGTCTAGGCTCCGCATGCGGCAACGGAGCTCCCGCCATTCCATGTTCGAATTCGTTCACGACCTCACGCTCGAACAGCTGGCGCTGCGCTGCGTCGGGCTGACCGTGGGCGCGACCTGGGTCGGGATCGTTTTCCTCAAGCCCTTCCTGCGGCTGCTGGTCGGGCGCGAAGGCGACGTCAACCAGTCGATCAGCTACGCCACCTCCGTCTTCAGCCTGTTCTACGGGCTGCTGGTCGGCCTTCTCACGGTCGCCGCCTTCCAGAACGCCGACCGGGTGCAGCAGAACGCGTTTCGAGAGGCCGCGATGGTCGGCGCGCTCTACGGCGACATGGACAGCTACCCCGAACCGATGCGCTCGGAGATGCGGGGGCTGCTGCGCGACTATGTGCTCTATGCGATCCACAAGGACTGGCCGGCCCATCGCGAGGGCCGCGCGCTGACGGGCGGCGCCCACCGCGCCGACGCCATGCGCAAGCGGCTGGCGAGCTTCCAGCCCGAAGGCCCCTCGCAGGAGATCCTGCACGCCGAGGCGATGCGGGTGCTGCACGATTTCGGCGAGGCGCGGCAGGGGCGGCTCGGCGGCGTGATCACGCGCATCCCGCCGGTGCTGTGGTATGCGGTCGCCGCCGGCGCCGCCGTCAACATCCTGCTGCTGGTGATGCTGAAGATGCGACCGCTTCAGCACCTGCTGCTGGGCGGCGTCGCCTCGTTCTTCCTCGGGGTTATGCTGACTGTGATCATCGCGCTCGACGACCCGCTGCGCGGCGTCAACGGGCTGGAGCCGCGCGCCTTCGAGGCGCTGTGGACCCAGCAGCTGCGCTTCGACGAGCCGCTGGGCTGAGGGGCGCGCGATGGCCGAGTTCACCGTGCGCGAGATCGAGGGGATGCGGCAGCTGCGCATCGACCTGCGCGACGAATGCGTGCGCTCGGTGCGCGGCGCGCTCTCGCGCATGGAGGGCGCGGTGCGGATGACCGCCCCGCTCCCCGCCCCCGGCGCGCTGCTGAAATCGTGGATTTCCAGCGAGGCGGCGATCCGCCCGCGCTACAGCGGGACCGGCACGGTGCATCTGCGCCCGTCGATGCGGGGCTTTCACGTCTTCGAGGCGCGGTCGCTGCGCTGGATCCTCGAACCCGGCGTGTTCTGGGCCTCCGAAGGCGAGGTCGATCTGGGGCTGCGGCTGGAGCGCATGATCCCGTCGATGTGGGCGGGCGAAGGGCTGATCAACCTGCAGACCACCGTCTCCGGCGAGGGCCGCATCGCCATCAACGCGCCCGGACCCGTGGAGGAGATCGAGGTCGACGGGGAGCTGGTGGTGCGCGGGCGGCAGGTTCTGGGCCGCACCGAGGGCCTGCGCTTCTCGGTGCGGCGGCCGGCGGGCTACGTCCGGTCGATCATCGCCGGCGAGAAGCTCGCGCGCGTCTTCACTGGCAAGGGCAAGGCGCTGGTGTGCTGGACGAGCTACTGGAACCAGTACATGCACGACAAGATCGCCCCTGACAGCGACCCCACCGGCGACGTGTTCCGTTAGCCGCCGCCCAGCGGCCGCGCAGCGCGGCCCTTGGCGTCAACGCTCGACGCGCAGCGACGCGATGAGCATCGGGCTCGGCTCCTCCAGCAGCTTGACCGCCTTGAACGCGCCCTTGACCCCGAGCCGGCAGGGCGCGAGCCGCGCCCGCCCGTCCTTGGTCGCGACCACCAGCTCCACATCGTCCATCGCGTTGCGCCCGAGCTTGAGGATGTCGCCGATCTTCATGTCGGTCAGCGCCGAAAGCGGCACGCGCTGGCTCTCGATGACGGCGTCGAGGGGGAAGTCGGCCCGCATCAGGCTGCGCCGCAGATGCGCCTCCCACAGGCCGGAGTTCAGCGCCGAGGGCGAGCCGAAATGCTGCATCAGATCGGACTTGATCGGGTCGATCACCGAGAGCGGCAACACCAGTTCGAAGAATCCGTTCCGCGTGCTCTCGCCGAGTTCGACGCGCTGGTTGATGATCAGCACTTCCGAGCGTTCGGGGGCGATGTTGGCCATCTGCGGCGTCGTCTCGAAGCGCGAGCAGTGCATCTCGCCGAGCGTCTTGTTGCGGCAGACCGTGCGGACCGACTTGTCGAAGGCCGCGAGCACCGCGTCGGCGAAGCGCCCGCACATCGCCAGATCGATCTGGGTCGGCATCCGGTCGGGATAGGCGCTGTCGATCGCCGGATCGCCGCCGAGCGACAGGTCCACCACATGGCTCACCAGCTCGGCGTCCATGTGGAAGGCGGCGGAGTTCGGCACCCCGTCCACGTCGAGGACGCCGAGCACCGACGGCGTCGGCAGGCCGCGCAGATAGCGCCCGCAGCGGATCACCGCGCTCGCCTCGGTCTTGACGTCGGCCATGGTGTTGAACAGCGAGCGCACGCGCGCGGCGGTCTCGCGCGCATGGCTCGCGGCCAGCACGTTGAGCTTGGGATAGGACGAGACCGAGACGCGCGACTGCTCGATCTTGCGCCTGAGGATCGCATTGGCAGGCATTTGGGCGCCCTCTGAAACCGTCGGACACCCTGCGCGCGGCGCGCTTGCGAAAGCCTTAACCGCGATCGGCGAACGGTTTGGTAACCGCGCCCGGCCAGCATCGCGCCGCGACGGCGGTGCAAGGGCCGGGAGCAGGAGCCATGGCCGAAGACCCCTCCAACAAGAAGCGCCCGCTGATCATCAAGCGCAAGAAGGTCGTGGGCGGCGGCGGCCATCACGGCGGCGCGTGGAAAGTCGCCTACGCCGATTTCGTGACGGCGATGATGGCCTTCTTCCTGCTGATGTGGCTGCTCAACGCCACCACGGAGGATCAGAAGAAGGGTCTGGCCGACTATTTCGACAGCCGCGTGCCGATCGCGCGGATGTCGGGCGGCGGGCGCGACATCTTCCACGGCGACTCGATGACCGCCACGCGCAAGCTCGCCGAAAGCGGCGGCGGCGTGAAGGCGAACTCCGACGGAACGGCCTCGGGCGAGGGGGCGCTCGAGGACGACCCCAAAGGCTCGGTCGCCGAAGTCGATCCGACCGCGCGGGCGGCGGCGGCTGCGGAGGCGGAGGCCGAGGCGCGGGCCTTCCGCGAAGTCGAGAAGGTCCTCCAGTCGCTCGGCGGCGAAAGCGCCGCCGCGGATGCGATGCTCGCCCATGTCCGCACGCGCCAGACCCCGGACGGTCTGGTGATCGACATCTTCGACCGCAGCGGCGCGCCGCTGTTCGAGCGCGGCTCCTCGCGCCCGACCCCGATGCTGATCGCGTTGGTGGACGTGGTGGCGAGCGTGGCGGGGCTCGCCACGAACCCGGTCGCCGTCGCGGGCCACACCGACGCGACGCCCTTCGACGTGGGCGGCGACGACGGCAACTGGCGGCTCTCCTCCGACCGCGCCGACGCGGCGCGACGGCTCCTGATCGGCTCCGGGCTCGATCCGGGCCGGATCGCGGAAGTCTCGGGCCGGGCGGCGACCGAGCCCATGGTCGAAGACCCGCTCGACCCCGCCAACCGCCGGATCGCGATCACCCTGCTGCGCCGCGCCGGACGGTGACGAGACGCCGACAATTGCGCCTTTAGCCGCCCGTTAAGCGCGCGCCGCGATGATTCGAGCGAAGGCAGCGCATCCAGAAAGGGTCAGGGTATGGGTATCTCGTCGGCGATGAACGCCGGGGTCATGGGGCTGAACGTCAACTCCAGCAAGCTCTCGACGATCTCGGACAACATCGCGAACAGCGAAACGAAGGGCTACAAGCGCTCGATGATGGAGTTTTCATCACTCGTGCTGACGGAACGCCCCACCAGCTACGACGCCGGCGGCGTGCGCGCAGCGACCGTGCGCGACGTCGAGGAGCAGGGCGCGCTGCTGTCCACGCGCAACGTGATGGACCTCGCGATCTCGGGCCGCGGCTTCCTGCCGGTCACCGACATCACCGCGATCAAGCGCGGCGACGCGACCCTGCCGCAGATGCTGACCCGCACCGGATCGTTCCGACCGGACGAGAACGGCGTCATGCGCACGACCTCGGGTTACGCGCTGATGGGCTGGAAGGCGGTGGACGGCGCGTTCCCCGACGGCGTGGCGCGCGAAAGCGCGACGGACCTTTCGCCGATCAACATCAGCGACGTCGCGCTGGCCGCGGAACCGACGAAGCAAATCACGCTCGGCGCCAATCTCGACGCGCGCTTGACAGGGCAGCGCGCGACCCCTGCGCCCAAGCCCTTCCCGATCTCCGTCGAGTACTTCGACGTGCTCGGAGGCGCGGAGAAACTGGATATCCGATTCACCCCCGACAACGCAGTCGCGAACAACTGGACCATGGGCGTCTATCTGCCAGGCAGCGCAGCCCCGGTCGGCTTCTTTTCCTTGCGCTTCGCAAGCGAAACCCTGCCCATCGACGCGCCCGGCGGCCCGCTGCAGGCCGGGTATCTGGAATCGGTGATCGCGAGCGGCGCCCCCGAGACCGATCCGGTCTCCGGCGCCCTGCTCTACATAGATCCGACTGACCCCGATCTCAGGACGACCACGCAGATCAATCCGGTCGCCTACTACTCCGGGGGCGCTCCGACAGATGACGCTGCGACCGGTCTTCGGCTTTACAGCGACGGCGAAGGCGGGTTCACGACGAGCGACACCGCCACGACGCCGCCCATCCCGTTATTCTATGACGTCCTGCTGGTTCCGCCAGTTACAGAGACGGACACTGGCGTTGAGGCTTTCGACGATGGCTCAGGCGCAGCGACGTCCGACGCATCGCTGACCGGCCTGAAAGTCTATGACGGCGGCGGTGGCGCTCTGAGCTTCTCGGACGAC
The DNA here is from genome assembly GCF_036788415.1 of Rubrimonas sp. NCBI lineage: Bacteria > Pseudomonadati > Pseudomonadota > Alphaproteobacteria > Rhodobacterales > Paracoccaceae > Rubrimonas > Rubrimonas sp. The sequence goes on from NZ_DAIQNN010000019.1 coordinate 31,553, forward strand.
GACCCGCCTCTGTTCATGGCGCCGAACGACACCGACACCACGCTGACGCAGATCAACGCGCTCGCAACAGGGATACTCGGGGCCAACGGAGGCGTTTGGCATCCGGAGGACGGCGAGATCGCGGTGAAGCTCTCCGACGGGCTTGAGCGGCGGATCCGGCTCGGCGAGCTCGGCATGCAGGGCGACCTGTCGCAGTTCAAGGCCGAGAGCCAGCCCTCCAACATCACCAAGGACGGCTCGCCCGTATCGGAAATCGTTGGGCTGGAGATCAGCGAAGCCGGGATCATGGATGCGATCTTCGGATCGGGCTTCCGCAAGTCGATCTACAAGATCCCGATCGGCAACGTGCAGAACCCCAACGGGCTCAACGCGCTCGACGGGCAGGTCTTCACCCTCTCGCGCGAGAGCGGGAGCGTCTACTACTACGATGCGGGCGACGGCCCGACGGGCCGGCTGGTGAGCAGTGCGCTCGAAGAATCGACCACCGACCTCGCCGAGGAATTGACGCAGCTGATCAAGACCCAGCGCGCCTATTCCTCGAACGCCAAGATCATCCAGACCGTGGATGAAATGCTGCAGGAGACGACCAACCTCAAGCGATAAGGCGCGGGCGGGCATCCGCCCCGCCGGGAGTGGCTAGGCCATGAGCATCAACAGAGCGATCGGGAATGCGTTCTCCGGCCTCGCGGCGCAAAGCCGCGCGGCGGAACTCGTGTCGCGCAACCTGTCCAACGCCTCGGTGGACGGCTATCACGCCCGCCAGGCGACGCTCGTGCATCAGGTGTACGGCGACCAGGGCGGCGGGGTGAAGATCTCCGCGGTCACCCGGGCGGGCGACCCGATGCTGACCATGAGCCGCCGCGTCGCCTCGGGCGAGACCGCGCTGCAGCAGGGCGCGGCGGGGTCGATGCGCGCGCTCGCCGACCTGCTCGGGATCGAGGGCGTCGAGGAAGGCCTCGTCGCGCGGTACGCCGATCTGGAGAAGGCGCTGACGGCGCTCGCCGACACGCCCGAATCCGCAACCGTCCAGCGCAGCGCGGCGGAGGCCGCCAGCATGCTCGCGCGCAGCATGAACGTCATCAGCACCGACGCGCGCCGGCTGCGCGTCGCCGCCGACACCGACATCGCGCGCCAGGTCGACACGGTCAACGACGCGCTCTCCAAGATCGAACGCCTCAACAAGGAGATCCAGGGCGCCGCCTCCGCGGGCCGCGACGTCACCGGGCTGGAAGACGAGCGCGACCGCCTGATCGAAGTGGTCAACGGCATCGTGCCGATCCGGGCCAAACCGACCCATGACGGCGGCGTGGAGCTGCGCAGCGCGAGCGGGACGCTGCTGGTCGGCCACAAGGCATGGCCGCTCAGCTTCACGCCGACGCCGAGCTTCGACGAGAGCACGACCTATCCGGGCGGCCTCGGGGCCGTCAGGGCCATGGGCGCGGATGGACAGCCGGAAGGTCCGGACCTTTCGCCCTCGGGCGGGTCGGCCGCGCTGCGCGGCGGGTCGCTTGAGGCGGCGTTCAGGATGCGCGACGAGACGGCGCCGAAGTTTCTCAAGCAACTCAATGCAATGGCCGCCGATCTGATCGTCCGCTTCCAAGGCGAGGCCGCGGACCCCACCAACACCGCCGGCGCGCCGGGACTCTTCACGAACGCCGGCGCGGCGTTCGACCCGTTGGTCAAGGAACCGCCTCTGGAGAACGCGAAGACGGAGGGACTGGCCTTCGACCTGCGTGTGAACGAGATCGTCGCCGCCGATCCGGGCGTCCTTCAGAAAGGGCTCTATGCAGCCGACGCGCCCGCATCGGGCGACGCGACTGTCGCGCTTGGCCTTCTCGACGCCTTCAGGAACCCGGCGGACCGGACCGACTGGCTCCAGGCGATCACCGACAACCTTCCCGCAAATTCCGGCGCACGCGAAATGGCCACCGCCTTCTCGGCCTCGCGCCAGAGCATGGCGCGCGGCGCCGAGACGGAGGCCGCCTATCGGATCGGACTGTCCGAGGCGCTGCGCGAGAACGAGTTGGAGGCTTCCGCCGTCGACACCGACGCGGAGCTGCGCGAACTGCTGGCCATCGAGAAGGCCTACGCCGCCAACGCGCGCGTCCTCAGCACCGTGGACGAGATGATGCGCGTCATTCTGGAGATCTGAGCCCATGAGCAGCCCCGTCGGCGTTCCCGACCTCCTGTCGCATCTGCGGATGGGCAAGTCGCAGCAGGCGGCCCGACAGGCCTTCGACCGCGCCTCGCTGGAGCTTGCGACCGGCGAGAAATCCGACCGCTTCGCGGCCTCGGGCGGCGACACGACGAAGCTCGACGCCATCGAGCGCTCGATCTCGCGCATCGACACGCGGCAGCCGTTGCTCGCACTCGCGGGAGGGCGCGCAGGCGCCGCCCAGAACGCGCTCGGCGCAGTCGCCGAGGCGGTCGACACCATCGGAGTCGATCTGATGAATACGGTCGAGACGATCCGCAGCGGGAGCCTCGACATCGTCATCGGCGAAGCCGATGCGGCGTTGCGCCAGACGATCTCGGCGCTCAATACGAGCTTCGGCGGGCGCTTTCTGTTCTCCGGGGGGGATGTCGACAAGCCGCCCTTTCCCGATCAGATGGGCCAACCTTTCGCCGACGCCTTGATCGACGCCATCCAGACCGCCGTCGCAAATGAGGCGCCGACGGACGCAGACGGGGTCCAGTCGGCGATCGACGATTTCTTCGCGGGAACCGACTGGGCCGACATGATCAACGGCGAAGGCGCAGGGTCGAAATCCGCGCCTGTCGAGTTGCGAGACGGCGTGCGGATCGACTACGCCGTCAAGGCCGACGCGGAGCCCATCATCGCGCTGATCCGCAATCTGGCCACGGTCGTGGCCGCAGGCGATCTCGAATTGCCCGAAGCCGAGAAGCAGAACCTCTATCGCGATTCCGGCGAAGCGTTGATCGGCGCAGTCTCGAGACTCGCCGACATGCGCGGCAGGCTCGGCGTCTCCGAATCCGCCATCGAGAAGGCGCAGGCCGCCGACGCCGCAGAGCGCAGCGCGCTCGAGCAGGCGCGCGCCAAGATCGTCGCCCGCGACCCCTACGACGCGGCGACCGAAGTCGCGCAGCTCGAGACCCAGCTCCAGTCGATCTACGCGATGACCGCGAGGAGCGCTCAGCTCTCTCTCGTCAACTTTCTTCGATGAGGGGACCATGAGACGCCTCTTCCGCACCGCCGCCGCCCTCGCCGCCGGGGCCGCCGCCCTGCTGATCGCCTTCGGCGCGATGTCGGACGAGAGCCCGGCCGATCCGCGCCGCGCAGCCCTCGGCCCACCCATCGAGGCGACCCCGGACGGGTTCGCGACCGCCCGGATCAAGGATCTGGTGGATTTCGAAGGCGTGCGCGGCAACGACCTTGTGGGTTACGGCCTCGTGGTGGGCCTCGACGGCTCGGGCGACGGGCTGCGCAATTCGCCCTTCACCGAGGAGGCGCTGCAGAACCTGCTGGAGCGGCTCGGCGTCAACGTCTCCGGCGAGCAATTCCAGCCGCGCAACGTCGCCGCGGTTCTCGTGACGGCGACCCTGCCGCCTTTCGCGCGCGCCGGCGCGCGAATCGACGTCACCGTCTCGACCATCGGCGACGCGGGTTCCCTGCTCGGCGGAACGCTGATCATGACCCCGCTGAACGCAGCGGATGGCGAGATCTACGCCGTGGCCCAAGGTTCGGTCATCGCGGGCGGCGTGCGCGCGCGGGGCGAGGCCGCGACCACCACCCAGGGCGTGCCGACGTCGGGCTCGATCCCCGGCGGCGCGCGCGTCGAGCGCGAAGTCGCCTTCGACTTCGAGCAGATGCCGCGCATCCGGCTGGCGCTGCGCGAGCCCGACTTCACCACCGCGGCCCGCATCGAAAGCGCCATCATCGACCGCTTCGGCCCCAACGCGGCTCGGATGCTCGACTCGGGAACCGTCCGCTTCGACCTCGCGGCGCTGGGGAACGTCTCGCCCGCCGCAGCGATCAGCCGGATCGAGAATCTCCCCGTGGCGCCGGCCCAGAAGGCCCGCGTGGTGGTGGATCATCGCTCGGGCACCATCGTGCTCGGCGACGACGTGCGGATCAGCCGGATCGCGGTCAGCCAGGGGAACCTCACCCTGCGGGTGCGCGAGACGCCGCTGGTTTCCCAGCCCAACCCCTTCAGCCGCACGGGCGACACTGTGATCGTGCCGCGCACCGACGCGGAGATCATCGAAGAGGAGGGCACGCAGCTCGCCGTGGTCGAGGGAGGCGTTTCGCTGGCCGAGCTCGTGGAGGGGCTCAACGCGCTCGGCGTCAATCCGCGCGACATGATCGACATTCTCAAGTCGATCAAGGCGGCGGGAGCGCTGCACGCCGAGTTCGTCGTCCAGTAGCCCGGCTCAGGCGGCCAGCCTCGCCGCCTCCTCGAACAGGATCGCATGGCGCTCGGCGATGGCCTGCGGGTCGTCGCCATAGCCGCCGCCGAGGGCCGCCGCGACAGGCAGACCGCGCGCCCGGGCCGCCTCCAACGCCATCCGGTCGCGCGCGCGCAGGCCGGCGTCGCTGAGAGCGAGCCGGCCCAGACGGTCCGCGGCATGCGGGTCCACGCCGGCGTTGTAGAAGACGAGATCGGGCGCGATGGCGGCGAAGGCCGCCGACAGCCCTGCGTCGAAGGCGGCGAGATAGGCCGCGTCGCCCGTTCCGTCTGGCAACGCGACGTCGAGATCGGAGAGGGCCTTGCGCGCTGGAAAATTCTTCGCCGCATGGATCGAGAAGGTGAAGACGCGCGAATCGCCGGCGAAGATGCGCGCCGTGCCGTCGCCCTGATGCACGTCCGCGTCGATGACCAGAACGCGCCCCACCCGCCCTTCCGCCAGCAGCGCCGACGCCGCCACCGCCACGTCGTTGAACACGCAAAAACCGGCGCCGCCCGCCCGGTCGGCGTGATGCGCCCCGCCCGCCCCGTTGCAGGCGATCCCGTGCTCGAGCGCGAGGCGGCCCGCAAGCAGCGTCCCCGCAGCAGCGAGCCGGGCGCGGCGGGCCACCTGCTCGGTCCCCGGCAGACCGATGCGGCGGAGCTCCTCCGGGCGCAGGCCGAGCGACAGGACCCTGTCCACATAGTCGGCGTCATGGGCGAGCGTCAGCACGCCGGGCGCAGCTGGGGCCGGCGCCAGAAATCCGCCGGGCGCAAGCAGTCCGCGCCGCTGCAGGGCCTCGCGCAAATAGCCGTATTTCGACATCGGGAAGGCGTGGCCCGCCTTCAGCGGCGCCACATAATCGGGGTGCGAGACGATCGGGGGGCTCACCCTACCCGCCGAGCGCGGCGGTCACCGCGCGCGCCGCCGCCGCCTGCGCCGCGGCCAGCCGGTCCTCGACATCGGCGAAGGTCTCCGCCCCGCCGGCCCGCGCCATCGCCGCGCGCAGCCCCACGCCTGCGGTCTCGGGGTCGAAGGGCCGGTCGAGCGCCACCCGTTCGACCTGCTGAAGCGACGCCATGAGCGCATGCGCGTCGCGAAGCGCCTCCGCCGCGCCGGCGTCGAGCCATCCGGCCTCGACCAGCGCCGCCGCCGCCTCGCCCGGACGCAGCAAGCCGCCGATCCCGGCGACGAGCTGGCCGGCCTGCACCGCGAACTCCACGTCCATCAGCCCGCCCTCGGCGTGCTTGAGCGACCAGACCCGCCCCCGCTCGGCCTTGCGGGCCTCGGCGACGCGCGCGCGCATCTCGCGCACGTCCGCAAGCGTCTTCTCCGCGTCGCGGGGCGCGCGCAGCACGGCGGCGATCTCGGCCTCGACGTCGGCGCGCACCGCCGGCGCGCCGGCGACGCAGCGCGCCCGCGTCAGCGCCATGTGCTCCCATGTCCACGCCTCCTCGCGCTGGTAGCGCGCGAAGGTGGCGAGCTTGGTCGCCACCGGCCCCTTCCGCCCCGACGGCCGCAGCCGCATGTCCACTTCGTACAGAGGCCCCTGCGAGGTGGGCGCGGCGACAGCGGCGATCACCGCCTGAGTGAGGCGGGCGTAATACAGCGTGGCCGGAAGCTTCTTCGGCCCCTCGGACTCCTCGACCTCCTGCGGGTCGCAGATCACGATCAGGTCGAGATCGGAGGTCGCGGTCATCTCCCGCCCGCCGAGCTTGCCCATCGCGACCACCGCCGCGCCCCGGCCCGGCGGCGGCCCGTGCCGGCGCGCGAATTCGGCGACGACGACGGGGAACAGCGCGGCGAGGCTCGCCTCGGCCACCGCCGAGAAGGCCCGACCCGCCTCCGCCGCGTCGGCCACGCCGCGCAGCACCTGCACGCCGGCGCGGAACGTCCGCTCCTTGGCCCAGCGCCGCGCCGCATCGAGCGCCGCCTCGTAATCGCCCGCCTCGTCGAGCGCGCCGGCGAGATGGCGGCGCAGCGCCTCCGAGCCCGGCAGCGGCTCGAAGAAGCTGCGGTCGAGCACGGCGTCGAGCACGCCGGAATGGCGGCCCAGATAGCCCGCCAGACGCGGCGCGGCGGCGCAGATTTCGGCGATCAGATCCATCAGATGCGGATTGGCCTCGCACAGCGCGAAGAGTTGCACCCCCGCCGGCAGACCCGAGAGGAACCGGTCGAACTCCGCGATCGCCTCGTCGGGGTTCGCGGCCCCGGCGAGCTGGCGCATCAGCGCGGGGGCCAGCGCCCGGAAGCGCCGGCGCGCCCGCTCGCCCCGCGTCGCCGCGATCCGCCCGGCCATCCATGTCTCGACCAGCGCCGCCGCCGCCTCGGGGCGCTGGAAGCCGAGCGCGGCGAACTCCTCCGGGGTCTCCGGCGCGTCGGAGCGGTCGGACGCCTTGTCGCCGGCGAAGAAGCTGTCGCACAGCGCGCGCACCCGCAGGCAGCGCGCCGTCGCCTCCGCCTCGAAGGCCGCGCGGTCGGGCCAGCCGCCCAGCGCCGCCACCCGCTCGCGCCCCTCCGCCGAGACCGGGATCGCCTGGGTCTGGGCGTCCTCGACCATCTGCAAGCGGTGCTCGAGCTCGCGATGGGCGACGAGCGCCGCGTCGAGCTCGGCGCGCGCGCCCTCGTCGATCACCCCCGCCGCCGCGAGCGCCCGCAGCGCGCCGCGCGTGGTGGGATCGCGCAGGGACGGGTCGCGTCCGCCGCGCACGAGTTGCTGGGTCTGGGCGAAGAACTCGATCTCGCGGATGCCGCCGAGCCCGAGCTTAATGTCGTGCCCGGCGATCTCCAGCCGCTCGCCCACGCCCTTGTGCGCGCGGATCTTGAGCCGCATGTCGTGCGCGTCCTCGATGGCGGCGAAGTCGAGATGGCGCCGCCAGACGAAGGGCGTCAGCGCGTCGAGAAACCGCCGCCCCGCCGCGATATCGCCCGCCGCAGCCCGCGCCTTGATGAAGGCCGACCGCTCCCAGGTGCGCCCGACGCTCTCGTAATAGGTCTCGGCCGCCTCCATGGCGATGCAGACGGGCGTGGCGCCGGGATTGGGGCGCAGGCGCAGATCGGTGCGGAAGACGTAGCCCTCGGCGGTGATCTCCGACAGCAGCTTCACGATCCGGCGCACCATCTGGATGAACCGGGCCTTGACCTCGTGATAGTCGTCCTCGGGCCAGCGGCTTTCGTCGAACAGGCAGATCAGATCGATGTCGGAGGAATAGTTCAGCTCGCGCGCGCCGAGCTTGCCCATGGCGAGCGCGACGAAGCCCGCCTCCGCCGCGCTCATGCCCTTGAGCGGCCCCGACGTCTCGGCGGCGAGCGCGGCCTCGGCGGCGACGGCGAGCGCCCGGTCGGCGAGGTCGGAGAGCGCGGCGGTGGCGGCGTCGAGGTCCCAGACGCCGCCGAGATCGGCCAGCGCGATCAGGACCGCGGCGCGGCGCTTGGCGCGGCGCAAGGTCTCGGACGTCTCGCGCATGTCCGCCGGCGCGAGGTCCGCCAGAAGATCGGCCAGCGCATCCTCCGGCGAGCGGGCGAGCGCCGCCGCCAGCCACTCGCCCTCGCGCGCGATCAGCCGCGCGAGATAGGGGCTGGAGCCGCCCGCCCCCGCCAGAAGATCGGCGAGCGGACCGGAGGCCGCGAGCGCCGCCGCCGCCGCGCGCCCCGACTGCGCGTCGTGGGCGCGCGGGGCGCGGCGGATGCGCTCTGCGAAAACGCTCATCGCCCTTCGAACCGCGCCTCGCGCTTCTCGAGAAACGCGGTCACGCCTTCGAGGAAATCGCGCGTGCGCCCGGCCTCGCCCTGCAGATGCGCCTCCAGCGCGAGCTGCGCCTCGAGGTCGTTCGACAGCCCCGCGCGCAGGGCCTTCTTGGTGCGGGCGTAGGCGGCGGCGGGTCCGCGGGCGAGGCGGGCGGCGAGATCAGTGGCGCGGCCGTCGAGCTGGTCGTCCTCCACGACTTCCCAGATCAGCCCCCATTCCGCCGCGCGGCCCGCCGGGATCGGCTCGGCGAAGAGGCACATCCCCATCGCGCGCGGCAGGCCGACGAGGCGGGGGAGAAGCCAGGTGCCGCCCGCGTCGGGGATCAGACCGATCCGCGCGAAGGCCTCGACGAACACCGCCGAGCGGGCCGCGATCACCACATCCGCCGCCAGCGCCAGATTGGCGCCCGCGCCCGCCGCAGCCCCGTTGACCGCCGCGATCACCGGGATCGGCGCGTCGGCGATGGCGCGCAGCAAGGGCTCGTACTCGTCGCGCAGCACGCCTTCGAGGTCGATGTCGGCGAGGCTCGCCGCATCCCCCAGATCCTGCCCCGCGCAAAAGCCCGCCCCCGCCCCGGTCAGCACCGCGACGCGCGCCTCGGCGCTTGCGCGCTCCAGCGCATGGCGCAGCTCGCGGCGCATCAGGCTGTTGAGGCTGTTGCGCTTTTCGGGACGGTTCAGGGCGATCCGGGCGACCGCGCCGGCCAGATCGTAGAGGATCGTCTCGTAAGTCATGGCGGCGGCCTCCCGGTTCGCGCCCGCCCGATCATAGCGGGCGGGCCGGCGGCGTCGAGGCGCTCAGGCCTCGGGCGCGAGGGCGGCGAGCAGCGCGCCCTCCTCGACCTGATCGCCGGGCTGGGCGGCGATCTCGGCGACGACCCCGTCGCGCGGGCTGCGCAGGGCGTGCTCCATCTTCATCGCCTCGAGCGTGACGAGGCGGGCGCCGGCGGCGACCGCCTCGCCCGGGCTGACATGAACGGCCTTGACGAGGCCGGGCATCGGCGCGCGCAGGGCGTCGCCGCCAGGGCCCGCCTCCTCCGCCGCCTCAGGCTGGGGATGGCCGAAGCGGTGGCCCTCTCCGTCGAGAAAGATCACGGCGCCCAGAGGGATGCGGACTGCGCACGCGCGGCGGGCGCCGGCGCCCGAGACGATGCGCAGCGCGTCGCCCTCGGGCTTCGCGGACAATCGGGCGGCGCCTGCGGGGGTTTCGGCGCGCCAGTCGGCGGCGTCGCGGGTCAGGCGCACGGAGGCTTCGGCGCCGCCATGGGCGAGCGTCGCGACAGCCGACGCCTCGCCCCAGAGCCGCCAGCCGTCGCGCGCGGACCAGGGGTCTGGGTCGGCGGCGGGGGCGGTCAGGCCGAGGCGGTCCAGCGCCGCCAGCGCCCAGGCGTCGGCGGTCGGCGGGGGCGCGTCGGCCAGCGCGGAGCCCGCGCGCGCGATCAGGCCGGTGTCGAATTCCCCTGCGATCACATCGGGATGGGCGAGAAGGCGGGCGAGGAAGCCGGCGTTGGTCGCGACGCCTGCGACTTCGGTTTCGGCGAGAGCGGCGCGGAGTTTGGCGAGGGCCGACGCGCGGTCGGGGGCGTGGGCGATCAGCTTGGCGATCATCGGGTCGTAATGCGGGCTGACGGCGTCGCCGGAGCGGACGCCCGCATCGACGCGGACGCCGTCAGGCAGGCGCAGATGGGCGAGGCGGCCCGTAGAGGGGAGGAAGCCGGTCGCGGGGTCTTCGGCGTAAAGACGCGCCTCGACAGCCCAACCATTTTGAACAAGCTGGTCCTGCGACCGGGGCAGGCGCGATCCTTCCGCAATTCGGAGCTGCCATTCCACCAGATCGACGCCGTAGATCGCTTCCGTGACGGGATGTTCGACTTGAAGACGGGTGTTCATCTCCATGAAATAGATCCGATCCGGGCGAAGACCGTCGGTCGCGTCGGCGATGAATTCGACGGTTCCGGCGCCGACATAGCCGACGGCGCGGGCGGCGCGGACCGCCGCGGCGCCGATCTCGGCGCGCAGAGTCTCGTCGACGCCTGGGGCCGGGGCTTCCTCGATCACCTTCTGGTGGCGGCGCTGGAGAGAGCAGTCGCGCTCGCCGAGATGGACGCAGCCGCCATGGAAGTCGGCGAAGATCTGGACTTCGAGATGGCGCGGGCGACCGACGAATTTCTCAATCAGAACAGCGGGATCGCCGAAGGCGGCGCGGGCTTCGGACTGGGCGGAGGCGAGCGCCTCGGCGAAGTCTTCGGGGCGGTCGACGCGGCGCATGCCCTTGCCGCCGCCGCCCGCGCGGGCCTTGATGAGGACCGGATAGCCGATCTCCTCCGCCGCGCCGGCGAGGAAGCGGGGGTCCTGCTCGGCCCCGTGATAGCCGGGGACGACCGGCACGCCCGCCGCCTGCATCCGCGCCTTGGCGGCGTCCTTGAGGCCCATCGCCCGGATCGCCGACGGCGGCGGGCCGACCCAGATCAGGCCGGCGGCGATCACGGCTTCGGCGAAGTCCGCGTTTTCGCTGAGAAATCCGTAGCCGGGGTGGACTGCGTCGGCGCACGCCGCGCGGGCTGCGGCGAGCAGCGCGTCGATGCGGAGGTAGCTTTCGGCGGCGGGGGCGGGGCCTATGAGATGGGCGGCGTCGCAGGCGGCGACATGGGCGGACGCCGCGTCGGCCTCGGAGAAGACGGCGACGGGCGACACGCCGAGGCGGCGGCAGGTGCGGGCGATCCGCACGGCGATCTCGCCGCGATTGGCGATCAGCAGGCGGGCGATCATCGTGGCGTCCCCCGGTTGCGGCGTATGATTTGCGTCGGACATCCGTCGGACTTTTGTCTGACATGCGTCGGACATCTGTCGGACATGCGTCGGACCCCTGCGGCGGGCCGGACATCGGCGTTCCGCGGGCGTTGACGGGCGGGCGGGCGCGTCGCAGCCTCGGCGGCGCCTCCCTTCGGAAGGACCCGCGCATGTATCGACGCCCGCTTCTGACGCCGCCCGCCTCCGCCCCCGAACAGGTCGAAGCCGAGGGCTTCCGGCTGCGCGTGCTGCGCCTGTCGGACGCCGAGAAGGATTTCGATGCGGTGACGGAGAGCGCGGCGCGGCTGCGCGGCTTCATGGACCCGGACTCGGACTGGCCGGACGGGCTGACGCTGCACGAGAACCGCGTCGATCTGGGCTGGCACGAGCGGGAGTTCACGCTCGGCCACTCCTTCGCCTGGACGGTGGTCTCGCCGGACGAGGCGCGCGTGCTGGGCTGCGCCTATCTCTACCCCTCCGACAAGGCGGGGTTCGACGCGATGGCGTTCTGGTGGGCGCGGGAGAGCGAACTGGCGGCGGGCCTCGACGCGCGGCTGGGGGCGGCGTTCCGGGCGATGCTGGCGGGGCTGGGGCTGGCGCGGATCGCGTTTCCGGGGCGGGAGATCGGCTGGGAGGAATGGGGGCGGCTGGAGGATGCCGGGTGAGGGCGGCGTTGCGCCGGTCGAGGTCGACGCGAAGGGGCGCGCCCGACCTCGGGAGGGCGCTTCGCAACGGTTGAACGCGTGTGCTTTATGGCGCCAACACCTCGAACGGTCGAACGTGTCGCAGCGTCGCAATGCGCCCTCCCTGGGGGGAGGGAGGGCGCGGCCCGTGCTGGTCGCACGGGCCAAGGGGGGAACGGCGCGCATCCCCGCCCTCACATCCGGAACAGGCCGAAGCGCGTCGGCGGAATGGGGGCGTTGAGCGCCGCCGACAGCGACAGGGCGATGGCGTCGCGGGTTTTGCGGGGGTCGAGGATCCCGTCGTCCCAGAGCCGGGCGGAGGCGTGGAGGGGATGCCCCTGCGCCTCGAATTGCGAGGCGATGGGGGCGCGGAAGGCGGCCTCCTCTTCGGCGGACCATGTTCCGCCCTTGCGCTCGATGCCGTCGCGGCGGACGGTCGCCAGCACCGAGGCCGCCTGCGCGCCGCCCATCACCGAGATGCGCGAGGCCGGCCATGTCCAGAGGAACCTCGGCGAATAGGCGCGGCCGCACATGCCGTAATTGCCGGCGCCGAAGGAGCCGCCGAGGATGACGGTGATCTTGGGGACTTCGGCGCAGGCCACGGCGGTGACCAGCTTCGCGCCGTCCTTGGCGATGCCGCCGGCCTCGTATTTGCGGCCAACCATGAAGCCGGAGATGTTCTGGAGAAACAGCAGCGGTATGGTGCGCGCGCAGCAGAGCTGGACGAACTGCGCGCCCTTCAGCGCGCTTTCGGAATAGAGCACGCCGTTGTTGGCGAGCACGCCCACCGGCAGGCCGCGGATGTGGCCGAAGCCGGTGACCAGCGTCTCGCCGTAGCGGCGCTTGAACTCGTCGAAGCGGGAGCCGTCGAGCAGGCGGGCGAGGACTTCGCGGGCGTCGCAGGGCTTGCGCAGGTCGGCGGGGACGACGCCCAGCAGCTCGTCGGGGTCGTAGGCGGGGGGCTCCTCGGGCAGCGTGTTGACCTGCGCCTTGGTCGCCGGGCCGAGGGCTGCGACGGCGCGGCGGGCGAGCGCGAGCGCATGCGCGTCGTCCCGCGCGAGATGGTCGGCGACGCCGGAGAGGCGGGTGTGCACGTCGCCGCCGCCGAGGTCTTCGGCGGTGACGATCTCGCCGGTGGCGGCCTTCACCAGCGGGGGGCCGGCGAGGAAGATCGTGCCCTGATCGCGCACGATGATCGTCTCGTCGGACATGGCGGGGACATAGGCGCCGCCCGCCGTGCAGGAGCCCATGACGACGGCGATCTGCGCGATGCCCTCGGCGCTCATCCGCGCCTGATTGAAGAAGATGCGGCCGAAATGGTCGCGGTCGGGGAAGACTTCGTCCTGATGCGGCAGGTTCGCGCCGCCGCTGTCCACCAGATAGACGCAAGGCAGGCGGTTCTGCGCGGCGATCTCCTGCGCGCGCAGGTGCTTTTTGACGGTGAGGGGGTAGTAGGCGCCGCCCTTCACGGTGGCGTCGTTGGCGACGACCATCACCTCGCGCCCCTCGACGCGGCCCACGCCGGCGATGACGCCCGCGGCGGGCGCCTCATTCTCGTAGAGGCCGTGGGCGGCGAAGAGGCCCACTTCGAGGAAGGGCGAACCGGGGTCGAGCAGGCGGGCGACGCGCTCGCGCGGGGGGAGCTTGCCGCGCGCGGCGTGGCGGGCCTGCGCCTCGGGGCCGCCGCCGGCGAGCGCCCATGCGGCGGCGCGTTCGATCTCGGCGAGGGCGGCGAGCTGGGCGGCGCGGTTCTCGGCGTAGTCGGGGGAGCGGGGGGTGAGGGCGGAGGCGAGGCGGGTCATGATTGACACCGGAGGGGAGATATCATATTCTGATATCGTTTCCGAAGTTCGATCCCGACCATCCCAGCGGACTGACATTCCTTACCCAAAGGAGGCGCAGCGTGGACAACAGAAGGACGAAAGTCGGGTATGAACGGCAAACACCGCCGCACGCTCGCAGCGATCTTCAGCGAGCCTGTTCCGAGCGGCCTCAAATGGGATGACATCGAGGCGTTGCTGATGGCCGCCGGCTGCGAGCGCAGCGAAGGGAGGGGCTCGCGGGTCCGCTTCACGCGCGAGGGCGTCACGCTGTTCGCGCATCGCCCGCATCCGAGCCCGGAGACGAAGCGATATCTGGTGCGCGAGGTGCGCGCCTTTCTGGAACAGTGCGGGATACGGCCTTGAAACCCTACAAGGGCTACACCGGAACGGTCGAGTTCGACGAGGAGGACCGGGTCTTTCATGGCCGGGTCGTCGGCGTGCGGGACATCGTGACCTTCGAGGCGCGGACGGCGGACGAGTTGGTCGCGGCGTTCCGCGACAGCGTGGACGACTATCTCGCCTTCCATGAGGAACGCGGCACGGCGCCCGACCGGCCCCTGTCGGGCGCGATATCGCTCCGGATCACGCCGGAACTTCACAAGGCCGTGGTGGATGCGGCTGGGTCGCGGGCGAAATCGGTCAACCAATGGATCGCCGATGCGCTGGACGAGGCTGCGCGGCGCGAGCAGGCGCGCACGGACACCACCGTCAAGACTTCCTGAGCGGCGCAAGCCGGGATCGCCCACGCCGATCATCACCCCGTCGCCCCATACAGCTCCCGCCCGATCAGCATGCGCCGGATTTCCTGCGTGCCCGCGCCGATCTCGTAGAGCTTGGCGTCGCGCAGCAGGCGTTCGGCGGGGTAGTCGGTCGTGTAGCCGTTCCCGCCGAGCGCCTGTATGGCCTCCAGCGCCACCTGGGTCGCCTCGCGCGAGGCGTAGTAGAGGCAGGCGGCGGCGTCCTGGCGGGTGGTCTGGCCGCGGTCGCAGGCCGCCGCCACCGCATAGACGTAGGAGCGCGACGAGTTCAGGGCCGCATACATGTCGGCGATCTTGGCCTGCATCAGCTGGAACTCGCCGATCGGGCGGCCGAACTGCTCGCGCTCGTGGACATAGGGCATCACCACGTC